>JBDHDN010000134.1:0-8908 GCA_039591485.1 Gemmatimonadota bacterium | reverse complement strand
GAGGAGGTACAGGCGGACGGCGTCTGCTCCGAACTCGGCGACCGCCTCCCAGGGATTCACGACGTTGCCGAGCCGCTTGGACATCTTCCGTCCATCGGCATCGAGCACGAGGCCGTTCACGAGCACGTTGCGGTACGCGGGACCGTCTGAGACCCCGGCCGCAATCGCCAGCAGGGAATAGAACCAGCCACGCGTCTGGTCGAGACCCTCGCAAATGAAATCCGCCGGGAAGTGCCGCGCGAACTCCTCGGTTTGCTCGAACGGATAATGCCACTGCGCGTATGGCATCGAGCCGGAGTCGAACCAGGCATCGATCACCGCCGGCACGCGTCGCATCGTACCGCCGCAGTCCGACAACTCGCAGGGAAAGACGATCTCGTCGATGAACGGCTTGTGTGGATCGAAGTCCGGGGCAAGCGGGCGACCCTGGTGGGCGGCAAGCTCCGCATAGGATCCGATCACCGCCCGGTGCGCAGGATCTGCGTCGCACAGCCAGATCGGCAGCGGCGTCCCCCAGTACCGATCGCGCGTGAGCGCCCAATCCACGTTGTTCTCCAACCACTCGCCGAAGCGACCCTCTCCGACCTCGGGCGGCGTCCAGCCGACCGCCCGATTGATCGTCATCATCTCGTCCCGGTACGCCGTCGTACGTACGAACCAGCTCTCGCGGGCGTAGTAGATGAGGGGTGAATCACACCGCCAACAGAAGGGATATGTGTGCTCGTAGCCCTCGGCTTGGTACCGCCCGAAGAGCTTGGCCTCCCGCTCGAGGCGCTCCGCGATCACGGGATTGGCCTCGAACACGGTCAGGCCCTCGATCGCGTCCCACCTAGTGCCGGTGAAACGTCCCGAGGCATCCACGGGGTTCACGAAGCTGAGGCCCTCACGCTGGCCGGCCTGGTAGTCGTCAGCACCGAACGCGGGAGCGAGGTGCACGAGCCCCGTGCCCTCCTCACTCGAGACGAAGTCCCCTCCCACAACCCGGAAGGCACGCTCGCGATCCACCGGCACCGCATCGAGGAGCGGCTCGTACCGCAGACCGACCAGGTCCCGCCCCGCGAACCTCCCCGTCTCCGGAAAGCTCGCGATCGGCTTGCCTCCGGTCGCGCCAGGAAAGACACGCTCGCCGGCGATGCCGTGCTCGACGATGACCCGCAGACCATCGACATCGTGCTCGACGTACTGAAGGTCGGGGTGCACGGCAACGGCGACATTGGACGGCAGCGTCCACGGCGTCGTGGTCCAAACCAGGAGATAGCGCGCCGAGTCTCCCTCGAGTCGGAACAACACGTGGATGGAGGGGCTGCGGTGAGCGGCGTATCCCTGCGCCAGCTCATGGCTCGACAGCGCGGTACCGCAGCGCGGGCAATACGGCAGCACCTTGTGGCCGAGATAGAGCCGATCTCGCTCGTACAGCTGCTTCAGCAGCCACCAGACACTCTCGATGTACTCGTTGGTGTAGGTCACGTATGGCCGACTGTAGTCGAGCCAGTAACCGATCCGCTCGGAGAGGGACTCCCAATCGGACTTGTAGCGGAAGACGCTTTCGCGACACCGTTCGTTGAACCGGGCTACGCCGAACTCCTCGATGTCGGCCTTCCCGCTGATCTGGAGTGCCTTCTCCACCTCGATCTCGACTGGGAGGCCATGGGTATCCCACCCTGCTATGCGCGTGACCGAGCGCCCCAGCATGGTGTGATACCGGCACACGAGGTCCTTGATCGTCCGGGCGAATACGTGATGGATACCGGGGCGGCCGTTCGCCGTGGGTGGGCCCTCGTAGAAGACGAACGGCTCGCCGTCCTTCGTTGCATCGAGGGTACGGTGAAACAGACCTTCCGCGCGCCACTCGGAGAGGATCGCCTGCTCGAACTGCTCCGGACTCGCGTACTCCAGCGGTTCGTACCCCATTCAGACCATCCGCTCCAGCACCCCGGTCACAAGACGGGTCAGGTTCGGTTCGGCCGCCCGTGCCGTCGCGATGATCGCCGCGACGTCGGCCGGTTCGAGCGCATCGGGGAGGCAGGCGTCGGTGATGATCGAGATGCCGAGCACGCGCATGCCGCCGTGCAGGGCGACGATCACTTCGGGAACCGTCGACATGCCGACCACGTCCGCTCCGATGGCACGGAGGAACCGGTACTCGGCCGGGGTCTCGAGGTTCGGCCCGGTCACCGCCACATACACACCCTCGCGGAGCACGAGCTGGCGCTCCCGCGCGACGGTCCGCGCGAGCTCGCGGAGCGCCGCATCGTAGGGCTCCGACATGTCCGGGAAGCGCGGTCCGAGTGCGTCATCGTTCGGACCGATCAGCGGATTGTCCCCCAGTAGATTGATGTGGTCGGCGATGAGCACCAGGTCGCCCGGCTGCCACAGCGGATGCATGCCGCCGCACGCGTTCGACACGACGAGCGTCGCGGCACCCAACGCGCGCATGACGCGAACCGGGAAGGTGATCTCGCTCAGCGAGTAGCCCTCGTAGCGGTGGAACCGGCCCTGCATGGCCACGACGCGACGACCACCGAGTGAGCCGAACAGCAGGCGTCCCGCGTGAGATTCGACCGTGGAGAGCGGGAACCCGGGTATGTGCTCATAGCCGATCTCGGCCTGTCGGTCGATCTCCTCCGCGAGTGCGCCCAACCCGGTGCCGAGAATCAGTGCCACCTCAGGCTGCCACGACGTGTGCGCGCGCACGGCGTGTACCGCCGTGTCGATGCGATCAGGCAGCCCGGCCGAGGTCATGGTGCTTCCGGTGGGCTGCCGTCCCGCTCGAACTCCGAGAGGGCATCGATCTGGGCCAACTGACGCTCGAGCAGCAGGCGGAAGGACGTGAGGTACGCGCTGAACTGCCGCTGCGCTTCCTCGATGTCCCGTCGAATCGAGACTTCGACGGTCCTGGCTTCGTGCAGGATCTCGTCCGCCTTGTGACGTGCCTCCTTGAGCAGCACGTCCGAATCGTGCTTCGCCGTCTGCTGGATATCCTCACGCACCTGATGCGCCATCACCACGGCTTCGTTGAGCGCCTTCTCGCGCTCGCGGTACGCCTTCATCTGCTCACGCGAGCTCTGCAGCCGCTCATCGAGGGCCGCCCGCTCGCGCATCAGCCGCTCGAACTCGTCCGCAATCCGCGATCGAAACTCCTCGACCGCGGCACTGTCGTAGCCGAAGGCTGCCTTGCGGAACCGCTGGGCGCGAATGTCCGCCGGCGTCAGCCGGAATTCCTGGTCGTTCATGAAGGACGCTCCCCGAACAGGACGGTCCCGAGCCTGAGGAGCGTGGCTCCCTCGGCGACGGCCGCCCGGAAATCTCCCGACATGCCCATCGACAACTCCGGTAGAGCCGGACCCTGCGCCTCGAGCTCCTCCCGGATGCGCCGCAGTGACGCAAATACCCGCCGCTGGACCCGCTCGTCGTCCGTGTAGGGTGCCATCGTCATCAGCCCTCGAAGCTCCAGCCCAGGCAGCGCGGCCGCGGCCGCGGCGATCGCGGGGGCCTCTACCGGACTGCAGCCGCTCTTCTGCTCCTCGCCTGCCACGTTGACCTGTAGCAAGACCTCGAGGCGACTGACGCCTGCGCTGCACGTCACGGCGCGATCGAGCGCCTCGGCAACGCGCACGCTGTCCACGGAATGGACCGTGGCAAATGCCCCCGGGATGAGCTTTGCCTTGTTCGTCTGGAGGTGCCCGATCAGATGCCAGCGGGCCGACTCCGACGCGAGGCCGGCGATCTTTTCTCTGCCCTCCTGCACGCGATTCTCGCCGAGGTCGGGCAGACCGGCGGCAAGCGCCGCTCGCACGGCGTCAAGCCCGTGCCCCTTGGTGACCGCAACGATACGGATGGGAGCTGCGACCCCTTCGACCGCCTGCACTCGCGCGATTTCCTCGCGGACTCGCGTCAGATTCCCGGGCAGTGCATCGAAACCCATAACCTTGTAAAATACCCACCCACACCACCGAATGGCACCGTCCTGACGCTCTTCATGGCACTACGGCGCAATCGGCGTGTCCCCCTCGAGCGGTTGCGTCAGCAACCCTTCGCCCATCTGCAGCGAGCGCGCGAACTCCGGCAGGTAGTACAGCTTGACCGCGCTCTCGAGGTTGCGACGCGACGCCGCGCTGTCGCCTTCCAGCGCGTACGCGAGACCGAGCCCATACAGCGGGTAGCTCAGATTGATCGCGATATTCCGATTCGTCGGATCGAGCCGAACCGAATCGGCCTCGAGCAGATCGCCGTACCGGTACACCTGCCACGCCAGCGAGTCGGTCCTCGGGAGGTCGATGGGAACACTGAAGATGCCGGGCGCCAGTCGCGTGGTATCGGGCGGCGCTTGCGCGTGCACGCGGAACACCATGCCCTGCTGCGTGATGTAATCTGCCAACCGGCTCCAGTTTTGGGTTCCGGCGGTCATCGAGAAGTAGACCGGCCGCCGGCCGACGTTCTCCTGCAGCAGGCGAATGATGAGCATGTCGTACACGTAGAACGCCGACTGCTCTGGGTAGGTCACGGCCACGCGCCCCGCCCGAAAGGTGAGCGAGCGCGGCAGCAGCATGCTCTGGAAGTCCGCGATCTCGCGATCGGTGAGCGTGTGCAACGGACCCGGCGGCATGTCGGCTGCGAGCTCGGCGAACCACGGCGCCTCGGACGGATCAAATGGTCGCACAGGATTGTCACGCAACTGCCGGATGTACCAGTCGGTATTGCCCAGCGACAAGTTGACCACTGCGACGTCTTGCCGCACACCCTCGACCTCCTGCAGGTACCACAGGGGGAAGGTGTCGTTGTCACCGTTGGTGAAGAGGATCCCGTACGGCTCGACCGACTGCAGCAGACTGTACGCGAACTCCTGAGCTAGCCTGCGCTCCGGACCATGCGCCCGTGACGCCGCATTGAAGTTGAGGGCGAAGGGCAGCACGGCAATTGCCAGGACTCCGGCCGCCACCGGACGCTGGATGCGCTCCCGCAGGCTCGCGTAGAGCCCGGCGAGACCGATCCCGGCGAAGATGCCCCACACTTGGAACGATACCGTGAAGAAGTAGTCCCGCTCCCGTACCTCGTGCATCTCCATGGCGGGGAAGACGTCCCACGCGAGGGAATATCCGGGCTTGAAGTTCATGTACCCCATCAGCCCAGGGCCGGTCGTGACAAAGATGAGCACCAGCAGCCAGAACACCGACCGGTCGCGCTGGCGGAGCAGGTTGGCACCGAAGGTGCCCAGCGCGATGAAGGCAAGGGTGAAGGGAATGCGAACGCGGGCGAAGACCGGCTCGAACGGTGCCAGGCCGTTTGCCCACTGCCAGTCGAAGTACTGGAGGTAGTTCTGGAGCTGGCGGAACATCAATGGAATACTTCGCACGGTGTAGCACGTCGGGACCGTGAATCCGGTCTGGTCCGGGGGAACCGGTCCGTCGGTGAACCGGAAGAGACACCCGAAGAAGGCGCCGAGCCGCTCGATGCCGCTCATATCCCGCATTGTGTAGATGGGATTGTCGATGGGTGAGCGGGGGGGATACTGCTCCCGACGGATCACCGCCCAGAGATTCTCCCAATTGGATGGGTCGGCCTCGTTGATGACCGGCCCGACTTTGGCTCGTATGAGCAGGAAGAGGTAGGTGGATGCACCCAGCAGGGCGATGGCCAGCACCGTCGCGGCGAACGGCAGGGCTCCTACCGATGCCGCATACACAGCGGCGATCACGAATACCGCACCGCCGATGGCGAGTAGCCCGGTGCTCCCGAGCCCAATCCCGAGGAGCAGCGCCCACACGCCAAGGACCACGGCCCACTGAGCCCACTCGATTGCGCGGTCGCGGTCACTGGGTAGCGGCTCGGTCCGCTGGACGTGCCACATGAAGCCGAGCAGCGCGGGACCGACAAGCAGCGTAAGCAGGTGGTTTCCGAGCGCGACCGCCATGAGGTACACGACGAGCAGGAGCACGTGCGGAGCCCGCTCGCCTCCGCGATGACTGCGCCACAGCCACGCCAGCCACGAGATGCCCGCGATCGAGAAGGCGGAGACCATGTAGACTTCGGTCTCGTTGGAGTTCTGCCAGACGGTGAAGGTGAAGGCCGAGACCAGCGCGGCGGCGATCGCGCCGCCGCACGTGAACACCCGATCGCCGGTCACGGCGTCCCTCACCCGCCAGCCGCGCAGCGCCTGCGCGACGAGCAGGAAGAACATCGCGGCGGCCGCCGCACTGAAGACGGCGGTCATCAGGTTCGTGCGGTACGCGAACTCGCCGATCCGTACCAGCCCCGCCCAGACATTCCCCATCAACACGAAGAGCGGTGTGCCCGGGGGATGCGGGATGCCAAGAATCTTGGTCGAGGCGATCAGCTCGCCCGCGTCCCAGAACGTGACCGTGGGAGCGAGCGTGATGACGTAGCCGGTCAGGACGGCTGCGAAGACGACCGCCGCCAGGCGATACGGCGGCTTGGCCGGCAGGGTGTCGGGTGCGTGCATGGGCGGCTCAGGCTGTGACGTTAGGCGGGTGAAGCGTCACTACGGGCGCCGGCGAACGCAAGGGCCTCCTGTCCACCGGCGGCCAAGAGCTCGCGCACCTGGTCCGGAGTGAGTCCCCGCACCAGTTGCCCGCGGACCGCCACGGAGATGCGCGACGTCTCCTCCGAAACGACCACCACGATGGCATCCGTTTCCTCAGAGAGCCCAAGGGCGGCGCGGTGGCGGGTCCCCAGGGAGCGATCGCGCACCGGGAACTGCGTGAGTGGCAGCACACACCCCGCTCCGATGATCTGATCGGCCCGGATCAGCACGGCACCGTCGTGCAACGGCGAGTAGGGCGTAAAGATGGTGGTCAACAGATCCGCCGAGACCGTGGCCCGCATCGGCGTTCCGGTTTCCAGGTACTGATCCAGTGAGACGTCCTGCTCCACGGCGATGATCGCGCCGGTCCCGTTGCGTGACAGCCGGCCCACCGCCTCCGCCATCTCGTCGGCGACGGCGTGCTTGCTGCTGCCGGCGAGGAGACTGATGATCCGGGATCGGCCGAGTCGCGCCAGGGCGTGGCGGAGCTCGGGCTGGAACACCACGATCGCCGCGAACGCACCGTACGTGAAGATCACGCCGAGCAGTGTCGTGATCACGTTCATCTTGAGCACGAGCGCCGCGAAGTACACGAGCACGAGTGCGGTGATGCCGACCAGGATCTGGAGCGCGCGGGTACCGGCGAGGAAGAGGAGCAACCGATAGATCACCCAGGCCACGATGAGAATCTCCAGCACATCGTACCAGTCGGGGATCAGGAACCGGAATTGCTCGAACGGCATCACGCACTCCGCACGGCGTGGGCCACGGCGAGCGCGTCCCGGGCGGAACCGACGGCATGCACCCGGAAGAGCGCCGCTCCCCCAAGATAGGCGACGACGCAGGCCGCTGCCGTCGCCTGGTCCCGCGCGGCGACCTCACGTCCCGTGACGACGCCCAAGAACCGCTTACGCGACGGTCCGACCATCACAGGTGCGCCGAGGCCCGCCACGGTACCGACATCTCGCAGCAGCGCCAGGTTGTGCTCGGGCCGTTTGGCAAAGCCCAGACCGGGATCGAGCACGAGCCGGTCGTCCGCTACACCGCGCTCCACCGCCGCCTGCTTGGCTTGGCGCAGCTCGCCGGCCACGGCACTCGCCACATGCCCGTAGCGGGCGTGATCGTACGTCGCCATGTCCGCGATGTCACCACGGGAGTGCATGAGGACGAGTCCAGCCCCGTGCTCGGCGCAGACCGACGCGATAGCCGGATCGAGCCTGAGCCCTGACACGTCGTTGATCGCCCAGACGCCGAGCTGCAGCGCGCGGCGCGCGGTCTCCGCCCGTACGGTGTCGACGGTCACCGGCACGTGGGGCAGCCGGACGCCGAGCCCGGTCAGCACCGGCTCGAGCCGACGCCACTCCTCGGCGAATCCGACCGGCGTCGGCCGGCCCGGCCTGGTGGATTCGGCCCCGACATCCAGCAGGTCGGCGCCCTCCGCCACCAGCGACTCGGCATGATCGAGGGCAGCCGCCGGATCGAGGTAGCGCCCGCCGTCACTGAAGGAGTCCGGCGTCACATTGAGGATACCGACGATGCGCGGTCGATCGAGCACGATCGTTCCTCGAGCCATGCGCCACTCCGCTGTCGGCTCGGCGAGTGCCGCGGCTACGGGCGCCGCGAGGTCTGGCGGCAGCACCGAGGTGTCTGGTCTGACCAGCCCCGCCAGCGCGCTCACTCCACCCGCGAGCAGCGCCCAATCCGGACCCGTGACGCAGTCGATGCCGCGCCGGGCTGTCTCCCGCAGCAGCAGATCGCGGTGCGGCCCGGCAAGTGCATCGAGCACTACAACGACAGAGCGGACGCCATCGGCGGTGGCGTCCGCTTGTGCGGGAGGATAGCCGCGCTCCGTGAGCGCTTCGGCGACTGCCCTGGGCCCGAACGACTCCAGTCGCAGCGCGCTCACGCGCCCGCTGGCTCGGCCGGCGGCGTTCCGAGAACCGGACGGCCGGACGGCGCATCCGCTGCGCGTTCCGTCTTCCCCACGGACTCACCCGTAGGTTCCAGCTTGGGTGCGGGGGGGGGCGGCAAGGTATCACCGCGGGCGAGGAGATCCACCTCGTCACGGTCCAGTGTCTCGCGCTCGAGCAACGCCTCGGCCATGTGGTGCAACGTCTCCATGTCCCCCTCGAGGATGGCCCGGGCCCGTCGATACGCCTCGTCGAGAATCCGCTTGATCTCGGTATCCACCACTTCGGCGGTCTTGTCCGAGATCTCGCGATGCTGCGCGAACTCCCGCCCCAGGAAGATCTGTTGCTCGCGGTCGCCCACCGCGACCGGGCCCACCGCCTCGCTCATACCGAACTGGGTGACCATCCGGCGGGCCATCTCTGTCGCCTGCTCGATATCCTGTGCGGCTCCCGTGGT
>JBDHDN010000133.1:0-9109 GCA_039591485.1 Gemmatimonadota bacterium | reverse complement strand
CGCAGCGGCCCCGACCGCCGCGGCGATTGGGACCAGCAGGTCGGAGCGCTGATTGGAGATCACCTCGTCGATCAGCCACTTCGACGAGCCCGGCATCACCAACCCGGCGAGCCGGTTGACGATCATCAACACCCCACCGAGCGCAAGCCGAGAGCGGCGCGCCCAGACGATGTCGCGCGCCTCTCGCCAGACGGCCGGGGGGAGAGTCAAGGGAGGAGACCGCAACCGCCTCTAACGAGGTCCCGTGCCGGCCCGTAGCTTCTCTGCCATGTCCTGCGCACTCATGACCAGCGGCGGCAAGGACGCGACGCTCGCGCTGGAGCGTGCTCGACGGAGCGGTCTCGACGTCCGGTTGCTGGTATCGCTGTACGACGGCGCATCCCGCAGGGTGCGCTTCCACAACGTGCGCAAGGAGCTGATCGCCGACCAGGCCGCGGCACTCGGGCTCGAGTTGCTCGCGGTGCCTACGCCTCCCGACGCCTACGAGCCGGTCTTCAACGATACGATGATCCGGCTACGCGAGCGCGGCATTGACACGGTGGTGTTCGGCGACGTGCAAAGCGCGGCTGTGCGGCAGTGGTATGAGCGACGCGTCCGCGCCGCAGGACTCGAGCACGTCGAGCCCCTCTGGGGTGCGCCGTCAGTCGAGGTCGCCTGGGAGGTGGTCGAGCGCGGGTACCGGGCCCTCGTCGTGAGCGTGAACGTGCAGGAGGGAGCGTCCGCCTTCCTCGGGTGTGAATTCGACGCCGACCTGGTCACCCAACTCTGCGTGCTCGACCACGTGGATCCCTGCGGCGAGCGAGGCGAGTACCATACGTTTGTGTTCGACGGTCCGGAGTTCCGACATCCGATCGCTTTCGAACGGGGCTTGACCGCGGAGGTCGAGGGGCATCGCTATCTGGATATCGTGCCCTCGGCACACGCGATACGCTCACTGGGTCACACGTGACACGGGTGGAGCGACGAGGCCGGCGCGGTCACGCTGCAGCACCGTCGTCGCGGTGCCACTTGGTTCTCACCCCCCGAGCCCAGCGCCGCCGTCCCTCGCCCTCAAGGGCCGCCACCGACGCTCAGGCGCCCTGAGGCAGTCCGGGCGCACCGATGGGCGTCCGCGGCTGTCGTGAGCGGCCGCCCTCTCGGGCATCCGATCCCGGTCGCGAGTCTCTACTCGACAGTCGCCCTGTGCTGTGCGTCCGCATCCTCGAGCCGATCCAGTTCTGCGACGAGGCGAGGACCGAAGTAGTAGCGTAGCTCTTCCCGCAGCCCCCGGTACAGGCTCGGCCCGACGCCGGTGCAAACGAGGGAACCGTCGGTAGCCTCATCGGCCGGACACAGCAATCCGTCGGCGAACGTGATGGGGAACAGACAATCGACCAGTGACTTGAGCTCGTGGTAGTCGATCCCGCGGTCGAGACAATAGGCGTGAATCCAACAGCCACGTCCGTTGCGCTTGAGGAACACACACGCACCGTTTCGCACACGAGTGCGGGTGCTGCCACCCCCAGGCAACTCCTCGTCGGTCTCGCGGGCCTGCACGAACCATCGCTCCCGAGGGATCCCGCTATAGGTCTCGAGGCCGTCTGCATGACGGAGGATGGCGTCGAGGTGCAGGAAGTCGACATCCACCCCGTGCTCGCAACACTGGTCGTGGCAGAAGTCGCACGCCAGACAGCGGGTGAAGTACGTGAGCCGGAAGATCCGGGGGTCCACCCTCCGGATGATCGGCGCGCCGTAGCGGCTCGAGAACGGGCGGCTGAGATCAAGTGCGCTGGCAACGGGGATCGTCATGGCGGGGGGCAATCTAACAGCACGTCCGAGCGCACGGACCCATGAGTACCCACTTGTGACTCCGCGTGCTGGTGCGGAAGTTGTGTCAGGACCGGATGCCACACCCACGCGAAGGGGATGCAGGTGATCGACCCGGGCCCCGAGGGACGCTGCGTGCTCGTCGCCGGTGCCAGCATGGCTGCGCTCGTGGCGTTCACTGCAGCCTTGCCATCGAGCTCGGCCCGCTCGGCAGCTCCGTCAACGCGGTGGCGCCCGGCCCCGTGCAGACCGGCTACGTCACCCCCGAGCTGGAACAGCAACTGCTGCCGTGGATTCCCCTCGGGCGGGTCGGGACGCCGAATGACATTGCGGACGTAGTGGTGTTCCTCGCGTCGGCGCAGGCTCGGTGGATCACCGGCCAAGTGATCCAGGTGGTCGGTGGGCACGCGCTGTGAACGTCGGTCAAACGTGAAAGGGGCGGCCGCATGGCCAACGACCAGATGCCCCGGATCGGGCGGGTCGCCTGGACTGACCTCACCGTCGAGCATGCCGAGCTGATCGGTGACTTCTACGCCAAGGGAACCGCCTGGACGCCCGCGTCCGTCGACATGGGCGACTACGCCGACTTCAACATGCTCGACTCGGCGGGAGAGCCTGCGGCGGGCGTGTGCCATGCACGTGGGGCGAACGCCGATCTTCCACCGCAGTGGCTGATCTACGTCGCCGTTGCGGATCTCGACGCTGCGCTCGAGGCGTGTGTCGGTGCCGGCGGTGACGTGCTGAGAGCCGCGCGCGGGCTTGGCGAGATGGGACGGTTCGCCGTGATCCGCGACCCGGCCGGCGCCGTGGCGGCCCTGTATCAGGCTCCGCCCGCACAGGGTAGTGCCTGAAGCCGGTGAGGCCTGGATCGATGCCTTGCTCGGCGTGGTGGCGACCCTCGAGCGACTGGGCGTTCCTCACCAGTTGGTGGGAGGAGCGGCGGCGGTGCTCTACGGTGTCGAACGCCCAGTGCACGACGTCGACCTGTACGTCCCCGCAGGTGACCTGCCGCGCGTCGCGGCGGCATGCGCAGACCGGCTGATCCGGCCGCCCCACCGGCATCGTGACGAGCACTGGGACCTGACGTTTCTCGCGCTCGACGCCGGTGGTGTCCGGGTGGAGATCGCCGGTGCCGATGCGACGTACCACGACGTCCGCACCGGCACGTGGCACGGCGCGGTCATCGATTTCGGTGACGCCACACTGATGACCGTCCGCGGCCAAACGGTCCCGGTCATGCCCGTGGCACGGCTCCGCGAGTACAAGCGCCGTCTCGATCGTGCGGTAGATCGAGCAGACTGCGCTGCGCTCGCCCGAACCGGCGCGTGAGCGTTGACGAAGGGCAACCATGCATGGCTCCGCAAACCGATACTACGCTCATCTGAGCGACCGGTACGACGAGAAGATCCGCCAGCTCGTCCCACGCTACGACGAGATGGTCCATCGAGTTCTGGCGATCATCACCGAGTCCCGTCCGCTCTCGGTGATCGACATCGGGGCAGGCCCGGGCACGCTCGACGCCGCGCTCCTCATGCGGCTGCCGCAGGCACGCTTGACCGCGCTCGATGCGAGCCCTGCGATGGTGACCGCAGCGCGCGCCGTCCTCGAGCCGTTCGGTAATCGGGTGGAGATCGTTCAGACCGACGTCACGCAGTTCCGGCCGCCGACGCGGGTAGATGCCGTCTTCTCCAGTCTGGTCTTGCACAACCTGACACCTCGTGATCGCGAGGGATTGCTTGCGGACGTGCGGGCATGGCTCGTGCCGGGCGGCGCTCTCGTTTGGGCCGATCTCGTCCGACTGCCGGATGCGGCCGCCCAGCGCGAGGCTGTGGCGTATCGGCGGCGGTTTGCGCTCGCGGCCGGTTGCGATCCGGCGCTGGTGGACGAGAACTTTCGCAAAGAGGCTGACGACGACCACCCGATGACGGGGGCACTGATGGGAACGACGCTCGAGCGCTGCGGCTTCGTCGATGCGAACATCGTGTGGACGCACGATACGTTCGCCGTGGTCGTGGCGCACTCCGGAAGAGGCGACACCGCGTCACCGTCGCGAATATGAGGCAACCCCAAGATTCGACCGGACGAACCCCGACGAGGAGGGACGTGATGCGAGAGGGACTGAGGACGATGCTGTGGATGGCGGTGGGCCTGACGCTCGCGGTCCGGGTCGAGGCGCAGACCGAGTTCGAACGATCGTTCGTCGAGAAGACCATGCGCGTGGACTACTTCCACACGGGTGGGTTGGGCACGGAGATCGTCAGCCTCGATCGCATCGTGTCGGACGGCCCCTGGGCGGGCTCCGTCACGCAGCTCGTGGACGAGACGAACCTCGGGACGTACCGGTTTCTGGTCCGTGACGCCGCCGACGGCCGTCTGCTGTACTCCCGCGGCTTCGCGTCGATCTATGGCGAGTGGGAGACCACGGCAGAAGCACGGCAGGCCCACCGCACGTTCCACGAGTCCCTCCGGTTTCCCTGGCCCAAGGCGCCCGTGCGCATCGTGCTCGAGAAGCGCAGTGCTGCGAACGCATTCGAGCCGTTTGCGGAATTGGAGATCGATCCGGCGGACCGGCACGTCAACCCTGCCGACCTGGCTCCACTCGGCGACGTCTGGACCGTCGTCGAGCACGGCCCGCCTCAGCAGAAGGTCGATCTCGTCGTGCTCGGTGAGGGGTACACGGCCGACGAACTGCCGAAGTTCCACGATGACGTCCAGCGCTTGGTCGGGCGTCTGTTCGCGTACGAGCCGTTCCGAAGCCGTCACGAGGATTTCAACGTCCGCGCCATTGACCTGCCTGCCGCCGAGAGCGGGATCTCGCGGCCGCATGGCAGCAAGTACCGCCGCAATCCCGTGGCTACGCAGTACAGCATCTTCGACAGCGAACGGTACGTACTCACGTTCGACAACCGCACCTTCCGCGATGTGCTGTCCGCAGCGCCGTACGAATTCGCCGTCATTCTCGTGAACGAGAAGCAGTACGGCGGCGGTGGGATCTACAATCTGCAGGCGACGGCCGCCGTTGGCTCGGAGTTCGCGGACTATCTCTTCATCCACGAATTCGGGCATCATTTCGCCGCCCTGGGGGACGAGTACTACACGTCGCCGGTCGCGTACGAGACGGGCGCGGTCGAGCACGTGGAGCCGTGGGAGCCGAACGTCACGGCCCTGGAGGATCCAGCGCAACTCAAGTGGCGGGACCTGGTCACCTCCGGCACGCCCCTGCCGACGCCCTGGGACAAGGAGGGGTTCGAAACGCACGCACGGGAGATCCAGAAGCGCCGGGCGCGACATCGAGGTACAGGCGCCCGAGGAGGCGTTCGACGCGCTGTTCCGCGAGCAACAAGCGATCGAGCGGGAAATGCTCTCGTCCATGGAACATTCTGGCAGCGTCGGCGCATACGAGGGGGCCTCGTACGAGCCGCGCGGGCTGTACCGGCCGGAAATCGACTGCATCATGTTCTCCCGCAACATGGTCCGGTTCTGCGAAGTGTGTCGGCGCGCACTGGAGCGCATCATTGACCTCTACGCGTCCTGAGCGGCGCCAGACTGCGTCCGCTATGACCGCGCCAGTGATCGGTCCGGGGTAAGGCGTTGGCTCGCCTCCAGCGGTTCTTACCTGACCCCGCGGAACGCGCGATGCGGCGGCGCTGAGCGTGCCCGATCATTTCGATCTCCTCGCGCGGATCTACGACCGGGCGATCCCCCCGCCCGATCCTGACTTGCTGATAGACCAGCTCAAGCTGCCCGCGTCCGGGCGGCTGCTCGATGCCGGTGGAGGGACCGGGCGCGTGAGCAGCGCCCTCCGACCGTTCGTGGACGGTGTCGTTGTGAGCGACTCGTCGCTCGGTATGCTGCGGCAGGCATCGAGGAAGGATGGACTCGCACCGATCCGCGCACACGTCGAGCGTCTCCCCTTCCCCGACGCAAGCTTCACCCGCATCGTCGTGGTGGATGCGCTGCACCACTTCTGCGACCAAGAGGACGCGATCGCCGACCTGGTGCGCGTCCTGGCGCCCGGAGGACGGCTGGTCATCGAGGAACCGGACTACACGCGCCTCGTCGTGAAGCTGGTGGCCGTCACCGAGAAGCTCGCACTCATGCGCAGCCGGTTCCTCACACCAGAGGCGATCGCCACGATAGCCCGGGCCCACGGCCGCGCAGCGGCGGTCACCCGCGACGATCGGTTCCGGGCGTGGATCGCGGTGACGTGAGCGGCTTCGACTATCAGGTGCCGGCGCGATAGATTCCCCGCATGTCTCCCAACGCATCGTTCGATATCTCGACGGGCGCCGACCTGCAGGAAGTCGACAACGCCGTCAACCAGGCGCTGAAGGAAGTGGCTCAGCGCTACGACTTCCGGGGCAGCGCGTGTGAGATCGACTTCGACCGCAAGGCGGCCACGATCCGCCTCGAGGCCGACGACGAGTTCCGCATGAAGGCACTCTCCGACGTCCTGCGGAGCAAGATGGTCCGCCGCCAGGTTCCCGTGAAGAACCTGCATGAGAGCGCGAGCGAGCCCGCCGCCGGAAGTCGCGTGCGTCGTACCATCACGCTGCAGCAGGGTATCCCGGAGGAGGTCGCCCGCCGCATCGTGAAGGATGTGAAGGCTCGAGGCTTCAAGAAGGCACAGATTGCCATTCAGGGTGACGAGCTGCGCGTCACGAGCCCGTCCCGCGATACGCTGCAGGAGGTGATCGGATTCCTGCGCGGCCAGGACTACGGCATCGAGCTCACGTTCGGCAACTACCGGCCGTGAGGACGGGCCCGGGGGGCGGCGCGGGCGGCACCCTGCTGTTGCTCCTCGCCGCGACGACCGCGACGGCGCAAGGGCCGGCAACCGCCGTCCCGAAGTTCGAGATCGACTCCTCACCCATCGCCCTCCACGGCGATGCCCGGCCGCACCAGTACCTTGGGGTGGTCGGCAGGGCCGCCGCGTGGCTCGGCACCGAGACCGGGCAGGCGGAGTTGTGGGTGCACCCGATGAAGCTCGCGGCGGACCTTGGACTGTCATTCGTCATTCCCGACTACCTGGAGCCAATCCGGGGCGCCGACGTCGCAAGAACGGTGACGGTCCGCCCCGAGCTGACCACCATCACCTATACTCACGCGACCTTCACTGTACGGCAGCACATCCTCGCACCGCTCGATGAGCGGGGGCTGCTGGTGCTGCTCGATGTTGAGACCCTCCGGCCGCTCGAGATCGTGACGAGCTTTCGGATGGTGCTCCAGGACGCGTGGCCGGGAGGCTTTGGCGGTCAGTATGTGTTCTGGGATGCCGGCGAGCGGGCCTTCGTCCTGTCCGAAAGCACCAGGCGCCGCAGCGCGCTCATCGGATCGCCGTGGGCAACCGCCGCGTCCGAGCATCCGGCGCACGCGCTGCCCGACGCCCCCACGACATTCGTAATCCCGGTCGACACCGCCCGTGCTCGGACCGAGTTCGTCCCAATAGCGATCGCTGGCGGTGTCGCGTCTCGTGACACAGTGGTCGGCCGCTACCGCCGGCTGCTCACCAATGCGGAGGCCCTGTACCGCGAGAGGCGCGCACACGTCCGCACTCTCCTGAACGAGACCACCTCGCTCGACACGCCAGACGACGAGCTCGACTTGGCACTCGAGTGGGCGAAGGTGAACCTGGACGAAGCCCTCACCTGTAATCCGGAGCTCGGATGCGGGCTGGTCGCCGGCTGGGGTCCTTCGGGCGCCGGCGAGCGGCCCGGCTTCGGGTGGTATTTCGGGGGCGACGCTGCAATCAACTCGTTCGCCATGGACGCCGCCGGGCTGTGGGATCAGGTCGCGCAGGGCTTACGCTTCCTGGCACGGTATCAGCGCGACGACGGCAAGATCCCTCACGAGATCTCCCAGGCTGCGGCCTCGATCCCGTGGTTCACCGAGTTTCCGTATGCGTACTACCACGCCGACACGACCCCGTACTGGCTGGTGGCGCTGTGGCGTTATTGGCGCGCGTCCGGCGATACCACACTGCTGGACGAGCTCTGGCCAGCAGCCGAGCGCGCCTATCGCTGGTGCCTGACACGGGAGACCGATGGCGACGGCGTCATCGAGAACGGGCCGGGCAATCTCGGTGCCATCGAGGTGGGGGCCCTCGGCGAGGGGATGCATCAGGACATCTACCTCGCCGCGGTATGGCTCGAGGCGCTGGAAGCCATGACACAGATGGCCCGCGCTCGAGGGCAGGCGGATCTCGCCCGGGAGACCGCCGCCCTCCGCGAGCGCGCTTCCGCGACCCTGAACGCCAGCTACTGGAGGGAACCCGACGGCCACCATGCCTTCGGCATCCTCAGGTCCGGCGCGACGAACGACAACCTCACCGTCTGGCCGGCGACCGCCGCGGCATTCGGGCTCCTCGACTCGACACGCGCCGACCGGACCCTCACCAAGCTCGCCACCGATTCAATCACGGCCGACTGGGGTGCGCGCATCCTGTCCACCGGCAGCTCACTGTACGATCCGATGCACTACAACAATGGCGCCGTGTGGCCGTTCGTGACCGGGTTCGTGAGCTGGGGCCAATACCGATACCGCCGTCCGTGGTCCGGCTTCGGTCTCATCGATGCGCTGGCGCAGTTGACCTTCGACTGGGCGAGGGGTCGCCATCCGGAGCTGCTCTCGGGCCGCTTCTATCGCCCGCTCGACACAGCGGTGCCGCAGCAGTTCTTTGCGACTTCGATGCTGCTGTCGCCGGTCGTCATGGGGCTCGTCGGCTGGGAGCCGGACGCGCCCCGCGGCCGCGCCCGCCTGGCGCCCCAGCTCCCGCCGCACTGGGACCAGACGGTGATTCGCAATCTCCACGTCGGCGCCACCACCCTCGACGTCGAGATCACGCAGGCCGACACGGCCCGCACCGTCACCGTCCACCGGCGTGGCCCGCCCGTTGTGCTCGAGCTGGTCGAGACACTGCCGCCCGGCGCGCAGGCGGTCGGGCAGTCCGCCGGCCCCGCGGAGAATGCAGGCGCCGGGCGTCTGATCGACTCCCCACGGGAGGTGCGGCTCACGCGGACGCAGGAGCTGGCAAGCGACGTCACGACGTTCGCCGCCACCTGGTCGGGCGGGGTCGCCGTGGTGCCGCCCGTGACGACACTGGTTCCCGGACAGACGTCCGCGGGACTGCGCATCCTCGAGTTTGTGCAGGACGGCACGCCGAACGGCGCGTGGCGGCTCACGGTGGAAGGCGAGCCCGACCGGACGTACACCGTGCGCCTGCGCACGCCGCTCGTGCTCCACGTCGAGGGCGCCCGCATCGCCGGCCGCGATAGCTCGTTCACAACGCTCGGCATCACCATGC
>JBDHDN010000132.1:0-8938 GCA_039591485.1 Gemmatimonadota bacterium | reverse complement strand
GTTAGAAGCCATGCTAGATCTCTTTTACGCCCTCATCTTCGTGGCGGGTGCCGCAGGGCTCGCTGTGATCGCGACCCTGGGGACAACGCGTACCACGGCCAGTGACGCGCGAGGGCCATCGGTGAGAGGCTCCGGCACGCGCGTCCAGGCAGTTGTTGGGCTGGTTGCGGCAGGCCGCCGCCGTCGCGCTGACGTTGGTTCCGCGCGATGGAACCGGCACGAAGCTGGTACAATGACCTACGCGAGGCACCACCTAGCTCATCGAAGCGGTCAAGCGGCGGCAGAATCTGGAGTCAGTGCTTGGCTTGGCGCGCGGCCCGAGGTGCCGACGGTGATCATGGGCAATGACGACGGCCGAACGTGGATTGATCAGCAAAGGGAAGGGCTGGTTCGTCGCCGTCACGAGCTACGTCGCGACCTCGAAGGAATAGCCTCGTCTGGCCGTCGCCGTGAAGACATCCGCGCGGCAGGACAGAGAAGAGATCAGATCGTGGCTGAACTTGATGCCATTGACGCGCACCTCGCTGACCTCAAGGTAGATGAAGGAAATATCGGGAGCATGGAAGGGCGGGAATAGCGACAATCGAAGGCTCGACCATGGGGGGAACCCAAGCCAACTTGGCAAGAGTGAACAATCTTCTCTCCCCCAGACTCACTTGTAGAAGGAGCAACGGTCATGGGCAACGAAATCGAGCTTGGAGCGGCGGGTCGGCAGTACGCGGCGGCGCACGCGGCACACTATGTCGCACGCGATCTGCCTTTGGCGCTCCAATTGTACAAGGCAGTCCTGGCATCGCACCCGAGCACGGAGGAAGCGGGTTACTCCCGTACACAGGTGCAGAACCTCGTCAACGCCGTCATTCCAAGACAGAAACTGTTGGAGGCCCAAATGGAACTCGCCGTGGCCCACTTTGCCAGCGCTGCTCTATCCGATGGATAGATCCCGGCTCGTCCCCATCCGGCCATTGGCCCAGCTCCCGCTGATGCCGGAACGTCGGGTGTCGGTTCTTCTCGTGACTCGATCACGCAAGACTGCTGATCGTGGACGAAGGCCTGGTCCATGGTGGGCTCGGCCAACGGGATCCGAGAAGCCCTCGCCTGAACTTCGAGTTCAACGTCGCGTGCGATGACCGCGACCTCGCCGGCAGCCTGGCCCGCCTGGCCGACGACAAGGCGGCACGGGGCCGACCGGTAACGCTGGCAGACGTGGCGAGGCGTGGTTTCCCATTGAAAGCATGATCAACGCGCTCAACGTGGCTTCCCTCCGAGGCGTGGACGTCCGCATCGTGCTGCCCGAGGTGAACAATCTCCCACCGGTTGCGTGGGCGGCCACGGCCCAGCTCCCGCTAATGCTGGAACGCGGGTGTCGGTTCTTCCTGTCCCCAGGCCCCGTTCGATCACTCAAAACTGCTGATCGTGGACGAAGCCTGGTCCCTGGGTGGCGGTCCATCGGCTGATCAGGCTTCCGCCCAGCCGCGAACACCCAACCGCCAACGGCTCCGAGCTGCCGCCGAAACGCGCGCGCAGTTCGTCCGCAAGCGCATCGGGAATGGGGACGATCCACTCCTGACCCTGCTTGTCCGACTCGGCTCGCCAACGGATCGTCTGGCTCTCCAGATCGATGTCCTTCCACTGAAGCTGCCGAATGGCTCCCAGCCGTCGGCCGGTTGCTTCTGCCAACACCAACGCCAGTTCCATCTTGATCCAACGTGACCGTTCAGCATCGGAGCGACTGTTCTCGTCCAGTGCCCGCATGGCCGCTCGTGTTGTCCGAAACCGCTCGCACGTGGCGATTGGCCGGCGCGGATTCGTCTCTCGCGGACGGGCAAGCTGGGGGTTATTGGTGAAGCCCGCTCGTTGGGGCGTAAGTCCGCTCTACGGCGGTCGTCACCCCACGGCTTCGTACTGCACCACGGGGTCGAGTGGAGAGCGGTCCGGCCCACCCAGCTTGATGGAGAGCGGCTCGTGTGCCGCGCCTTGCTCGAGGTGCCCCAGGATCGCGTTCACGAGGTCCGGTGGCGGCGGAGTTGCGGCCGCGATGCCGACCTTGGTGCGACAGCGGGGGCAGACCAGCGGGTCGGCCTGGAGGAGTCGCCGGAGCAGACTCGCCCAGGACGTTGCCGTCAACGTGGCGTTACAGGACGGACACAGGACTCGGGCCGGGAGTTGTAAGGGGTGGGAGGCGAGGTTGCCGCGCACCAGCTCCAGCCCGCGCTTGTCCTCGAAGTGCTCCTGATACCAGCGCGCGTGATGGTGCCTCAGCCACCATCGATCGACGTACCCCGTGATCATCCCCTTGAGCGCTGCGCGACTGCTGGGATTGAACGCAGCCATGTAGACGTGTCCCAGGAGCAACGGGGTGACAACCGCGGCCAAGGAAACGTGCGCGAGCCACGAATAGACGCTGGCTCCCTCTCGCCAGATCATGACTCCCGTGACGATGAACAGCGGGTACGTCGTCATCGTACTCATGAAGTTCAGTTTTTGGGCGGCGTTGAACTTGCCCACAGCCGGGAGCCGCACTCTGGTGCTCACGGCAGCAAAGCCCATGAGGAAGAGCCACTTCAGATCGTCGAACGTCCAGCTCCACGCCTGCTTGACGTTGTCCAGGTGAACCTTGAGATCATCGAGGTTTCTGATCACGGCCACGGCTGGAAGCGTGATCATGCAGATGGCTGATATTCTGTGGATCCATGAGAAGACGTCCCGAAACGGACGCTCGCGATCGGCGTTGTACACCAGCACGAGAACGGCAGCCGACAGCAGACAGACCGTTACTGGAATGGCGATGGCCCAGTGAATCTGCCGTTCGGCCGCTCGGAACCGGAGCACTCTGCGCGGGAGCACTTTCCGCTTCATGCGCCTGGTTTGGCTCGTCGTACCTGGAGTGATCTCGATGTCGCGGGGAGCAGGTGGATCCACACCTCCTTGAGCTGGAGACGCGGGATTCCGGGCATGCCCGTCTCCGGCCCGCGAGCGCGACGCGTCGGCCGCCATCGACCGGTTTGCCCTCTGCTCGAGTCCGGTCAGTAGTTGCTCGAGTGCCGCTCGGCGGCCGGAGCCTGACCAACCGGAGAGACGGGAGAGCCAGGCTTGCAGGCTGGTGAGGCCGGCCCGCTCCGCGAAATTGGTGAGCACCTCGACCGCAGCCATCTCATGCCCGTGGGCGAGGAGCTGCCGCGCGAAGCGGAGATTCGAATCGGTACGTGCTTCGTCGAACCGCTCGATCTTGAGGCAGAGGGCGATCACGCTCTTGGCAGAGCCCTGTCTGGCATAGTGCTCCGCTGCCCGCTCGTACATCACGATGGCGCCGGCCCCATCCTCGAGCTTCGAGCAAAGATCTCCCACCTTGACGTACAGCGCGGGCTCTGGCGCCAGCCCCGGTGTGCCTTCGACCCGCGCGAGCATGGTCCGATACAGCGCGAGCGATAGGGAGAGCTCTCGCTGTCGTTCCAACGCACGTGCACGCTGCTTGAGATCGTCAAAGCTCGCCACGGGGGACCCCGCACAATCTTGTCGTCAAGGACGGGACTCTGCGGATATCTTCACGCATCACCCGCCGAAGGGCAGTGCTCTGCATCACAGTCGGGATTCTTGGAGCCGGCCGTTCATGCCGCATCTTGGGTCGGCCGGACGTGTAGCTCCGAGAGCTGGTTCGCCCACGTGTCGCGGTGAACCGGCAGCGTTGATGTACGCTTCAGCCGCTGTGATACGTTCGACGATGGAGAAATCTTCGAGCAACATCGCCGCACTCTGGTGGCCGAGGCGAAGGCCACGTGTCACCCTACTGACAGTCACGACCGTGACGACCGTGAGACGCAATAGGTAGCCGCTGACCACTGTGACAGCGACGGCGAGGCCCCATGCAGCGGCGCGGCGCATCGAGGTTCTTCGTACGCACCATGGTGGGTGTTGATCTGGCAGATGAGCAGCCTCCAGCCAGCTACCGACGACTGCTCGGGGGGGGAGTGCGCGCTCCCTGAGGTGCGGAACCGCGTGACGCTCAGCCGGGACGGGGACATCTTCGTCGTGCGGCTCGACGGGGGGGCACCGCGCAACTCACGTTCGGTGAAGGTCGAAACGAGGTACCGCACTGGTCGCCCGATGGACGGCGCGTCTTCTTCACGTCCAACCGTCTGTCGGGCGCCCCGGAGCACTTCGATGTGTTCTCGGCTCGCGCCGATGGTGGCGGTGAGCCGCGGCTGGAGTTCGACGGCGAACAGAGCATCTTCCGTGCGCGTTGGTCTCCCGACGGTCAGTGGTTGCTCCTCGAGCTAGGGCTGCCCACCGGGTCGGACATCTTCGGGCTCCAGGGCGGTCCGGACGCCGAGCCCGTCCCGCTGATAACCTCGAGGTTCTGGGATTTTGACCCGGCCGTGTCGCCGGACGGTCGATGGTTGGCCTACGGGTCCGGCGGCGAAGGCGTCGTCGTCGTTCCCTTCCCGAACACTGACGACGCCCGTTGGCTGGTGGCTCCGGGGGGCATCGAGCCGCATTGGTCGTCAGATGGAACGGAGTTGTTCTACGCCACGTGGAACGCGGAGGGCGATTCGATGACCGTGCAGGTGGCGCCGGTGGACACGGAGGGCTCGTTCTCGCTCGGGACGCCTACGGCCATCTCGACGTACGTCGCGTGGCCCCTCCAAACCCGGCTGTTCACCGTAGCGCCCGGTGAGCAGCGGGTGCTGGTCATGGAAGCCGAGTCGGCAGTGGCTGGAGAGCTGATATTGGTGCAGAACTTCTTCGAGGAGTTACGAGTAAAGGTGGGGAACTAGGTCGAGCGATGGGGTTGAGCGCAGCGTCGATGCAGGCACATCGACGCTCGCACTCGTGCTGGCCGTCACTTCGCTCCGGCATCGCGTCAGGGGGGTGCGGGTTGAAACCCCGCTGTCCCGACTCCAAGACCCAGCCGTCTGGCTGGGCCTTTGTCGTCGGGCCCGCGTTCTTTCGTCAACGCCCCGCGCCAATGGCTCGGGGCTTATGGTCAAATCCCGCCGTCCCGGGTTCCGAAGTGTCGAGGGAGCAAGCGGTTCGCTATCTCGGCGCTTTGACTATCCGAGGGGTTGCCGTTCCTCCGGGTCGGCACCCGAATCGTGGCGGTGTGCCCTGCCCTCCATCACTGTCAAGAGGGTCTCACTGTCGGCGTGCTGATAGCACTCGAGCGGCGTCCCAACATCCTTCCAGCCACCGGCCGCCGCGACATCCGTGAGCGGGAAGTCCATTCCCTTGCGGTTCCAGGACTCCGACCTCCCGCCTATCCCTCCACCGGTCTGTCTGCCCGGCCCTCTGCGTCAACGTTTGCGCGGCTCACTACGTCTAAGACCCTGACACAATCTCTGACGAGGAGTGCACGCATGATCCCTCGATTCGCATGGTGCATGGTTGCCGTCGTACCGTTGCTCCTTGGGACCGCCCGTGGCCACGCCCAAGATCACGCCGAGCCGACGTTCGACTCGTTGCTGATTGCGCACCGGTACCCGGTGACGCTCTCGGAGACCGTCGCCTCGGGACCCGGATTCGAGCTCTTGCTTGAGAGTGCGGCCGGCGCGCAGTTCTTCATCCTCGCGGAGGAGCACAACCTCTTGGAGCTGAACCAGCTCACGGTTGGGCTGTTCGACGAGCTTCAGAAACGCTACGGCGTGCAGCACCTGGTGCTGGAGCAGGGGACCGTGATCGCGTCGTGGATCGACGCCGCGGCGCGGGCTGGCGGGCGAGACTCGGTGCATGCGCTCGTCCGGCGGTACCCGCATGCCCCGACGTTCGCCACCGACGAAGAGCTCGACTTGATGACCCACGTGCGGCAGGCCTCGACCGCGCCGGGCCCGGCCGTGTGGGGGGTCGATCAGGAACTTGCGGCGATGCACCTCCTCGAGTACCTCGCCGAGCGCGCCCCGACCGCGGATGCCCGCGCGACCTTCGATCGCTTGGCGAAGGAAGCGTACCCGTACGAGCACATTCGCACGGGTGACGTGCATTACCTGTACTCGGTGGCGGACCCCGAGGAGTACGCTGCGCTCTCGTCCCTGCCGGGGGTGGGGGATGATCCTGAATTTGCCGCGATGCTCGGCGCCCTGCAGCGGACGGTCCGGATCTACGCCGGCCAGCACCAGGCGGAGAGCGCGTATGCCAGCAATCTCGAGCGCGAAGAGAGCATGCGCGCGCGCTTCATGGAGCAGTATCGAGCCGCGCACGCGGGGGGCTCGCTGCCCAAGGCGATCGTGAAGATGGGCCACTGGCATACGCTGCGCGGGTTCTACCGGGGCAATGTGCTGACGTTCGGTACCTTCCTCACGGAACTCGCCGCCGCCAACGGTATGGGGACGGTCGTGGTGTCGACGCATGTGGTGAACAGTCCCGATGCGTGGCGGAATACTTCGGGGGTCATCGAGGAGATCGCCGATCCAACCGGTATTGTGGTCGTCGATCTTCGACCGCTCCGTCCCTTGGCACACGCGAACGCCATCGCCGACCTCAGCGCCGGCTGGCGCAGGAGCATCTTCCAGGCCGACTTCCTGCTGATCATCGGCGGTGGTCGAACCGGAGCGTACGACACAGCGTACGGGGCCCGCTGAACGCAGGGCGTTGCTGTGTCGTTGCCGCTTCGTTGCCCTCGTGGAACCTGATGCGGTCTACCACGGGCACCATTGACGCCATACGCGGTCACGTCGAATGCTGGACGCTGCCGGATGTTGGGCAGAGCCACCGCGCCATCCTCATCGTTTGGCGTACCTGCCGCAGCGGTTATCCGGCGGCTCAAAGCCCTTCGGTGGGCGGTAAGACGGTATGAGGGACCCTGCCACGCTGCACACTGAGAGTCTCGGATGATAGACCCGCTGGGCGAATGGCGGGAGCGATCACCTTGGCAGAAGGGCGGCTCGACAGCGCCGCCGCAGCGTTCCTAGCGTGGAATCGCGCAGAGCCGGATCGATTCAGCAGAGGACTCCCAGAAGCAGCAGGGGCAATGGATCGCGCGAGCCGCGTCGACTCTGCCATCGCACTCTGCGAGCGGGTGCTTGGCACACCCTCCATCTACAGCTTCACCGATGAAGTCGAATGGTACCCCTTCGTTCTCCGCCGCCTCGGCGAACTCCACGAGTCCCTCGGCCACCGCGACGAGGCGAAACGCTATTACAGCGACTTCATCGATCTCTGGAAGGACACCGATCCCGAACGACAGCCGCAGGTGGAGGAGGCGCGGGTGGCATTGGCGCGATTGCTCAGCGAGCACAGGTAGCTGCGCGCACGAGCGTTATTGTCTCTGTCGTAGTTTCTCCCGGCAAGGTACGGCAACAGCAACGGCAAAATATCGTTCTTCCTATAGTCCCTGTCCCGCATGGGGTTGCGCGTAATCGCTCGCAGGCTCGCGATCGCACGCGTCCTCGCCGTCGCTGCGCTCCGGCATCGGTTCAGGGGGTCGCGGGTTGAAACCCCGCTGTCCCGACTCCAAGACCCAGCCGTCTGGCTGGGCCTTTGTCGTCGGGCCCGCGTTCTTTCGTCAACGCCCCTCGCCAATGGCTCGGGGCTTATGATCAAATCCCGCCGTCCTGAGGTCAAGACACCACCTGAAGTTGCGAGACGGCCATTCCTCGAATGGCCGTTCGTTTTTCACGCTTGTGCGCCAATAGTGTGCCGAATGTCGGTCACATGCTCGCCGGTCGCTACTCCAAATCCTATCTTTACTACATATGTCCGAGATCACCTCCCGGCTCTCGAACGCCCTCGCCGACCGCTACAAGATCAACCGCCGCCTTGGTGAAGGCGGGATGGCCACGGTCTACCTTGCCCACGATTTGAAGCACGACCGTAAGGTCGCCCTCAAGGTGTTGAAGCCCGAGCTTGCGGCCGTGCTGGGCGCCGAGCGTTTCGTCCAGGAAATAAAGACCACCGCGAGTCTCCAGCACCCGAACATCCTGCCGCTGTTCGATAGCGGGACTGTCGAACGACCAAGTGGCGAAACCGAATTCCTGTACTACGTCATGCCGTTCATCGAAGGCGAGACGTTGCGCGAGAAGCTCGATCGCGAGACGCAACTCGGGATCGACGAAGCCGTGAAGATTGCATCGGAAGTGGCGGAGGCGTTGGACGCCGCGCACCACCAAGGCGTGATCCACCGCGACATCAAGCCCGAGAACATTCTGCTCCACAAGGGCCGTCCCATGGTCGCGGACTTCGGGATCGCCCTGGCGGTGAGCGCCGCGGCGGGCGGCCGCATGACGGAGACGGGTTTGAGCCTCGGCACCCCGCATTACATGAGCCCTGAGCAGGCGACGGCGGAGAAGGACATCACGCTGCGGTCCGACGTGTACTCTCTCGGCAGTGTGCTGTATGAGATGTTGACCGGCGAGCCCCCGCACTCGGGCGCGTCGGCACAGGCCGTCATCATGAAGATCGTCACCGAACCTGCCGATCCGGTGACCAAGATCCGCAAATCGGTGCCACCCAACGTGACGGCGGCCGTCGCCAAGGCGCTGGAGAAGTTGGCGGCGGATCGGTTTGAGAGCGCAAAGGCCTTTGCCGACGCGCTGACGAACCCGGCCTACAGGCTGCCAACCGCGGTGACAGGTGGCGCTGGAACGGGAGGGTCGCGGCGCCCCTCGATCACACTCGTCGGGCTCGCCATCGCGTTCGCGGCCGGCTTCGCGGTCGCGCTTGGCTGGTCGGCCACGCGCGCGACGGCGGACTCCAGTCAACCGGTGCGTCGACTGCCGCTCGGCTATGACGTCGATAACGACATCGGGGCGCTGGCGCCAAACGGCGAATTCCATGTCTTCTCGGCGCTCAACGTCAGCGGCGCAACCCAGCTCTGGGTTCGTCGGTGGCGGAACCTGGAGCCGACTCCCATCCAGGGAACCGAGGGAGCGTTTGGAGCCGTTGCGATTTCACCCGACGGGCGCGAGGTCGCCTTCTCCAGGGGCGCCCCGGGCCCCCTCCTTGCAGC
>JBDHDN010000131.1:0-8951 GCA_039591485.1 Gemmatimonadota bacterium | reverse complement strand
GAACTTGAGTCGTAGTCGGCCCTGCTTGGCGGTGGGGATGTGCTCGACCGCGTTCATCGTCCGTCCGTGGATCGTCAACTCCGCCGAGAAGATCCCGCGCTTGAACCGGATCCAGGAGATGGCGTCCAGCGGCACGCGGGCGACCTTCACTTGGGACTTGAACGTGCCGAAGAAGGCGTCCTTCGTCTGGTGCTCGATCACGATCTCGTCGCCTTCCAGCCAGATCACGCCTTCGCTCTCGGTGAAGGACCCGTCGGGATCGTTGAACTCGAAGGCCAGGGCGGGTGAGCGGGGCGCGGCCGGTGGGGCATCATCGGGCGCGGCGACCTCGTTGCCTGCGGTCACTGCAGGCGCAATGCCGGCCGGGTCGAAGCCCTCCTCCCGCACGGCGACGACCAGCCTGAACTCGGCGTCCGGCACGTAGTCGGTATCGAGCACGAACTCCGTTCCCGGGCTCGCGGCCGCGAGCCGGGCCTCGAGCAGTTGGCTCAACCGCCGCAGATCGGCGGCCGTGCCGTGGATGCTCTCATCGTCGATCCCCGGACGCTCCCACACGCGGATCTTGAGATCGCCGTAGGGGCCGACGTCCAGGGCCGGCACCGTCCGCTCCTGCTCGGCCCTGTCGGCCTGCGACGCAAGCAGCCGCGCGAGGGTTTGCAGGCCCGACCTCGAGCCGACGAGGTGCCACGCGCGTTGCGCAGGGTCCGCCTCGTGGTAGAAGCCGAGCGTGCGCCAGCGCTCGCCCGTGTCAGGGCGCGGGATGCGCGGTGTCCGGGTGTCGCTCACACGCCGCTCCCGTCCGGTCCGGAGGACGTTGCGTGCGCGTCGTGCTCACTATGTCCTCCACATGCTGTGGAACCGGGAGCGGCCCGGCGGGGCCGCTCCCGGTCGTCGCTCGCGGGCGTGCGGTGGGTGCCGCACTCAGGCATACCGGAGCGTCTGCGGGTCCCAGGTGACGATTCTATCGGTGAAATAGCTCTCATTGGCGGCCAGGGACGGTCCGGCCGCCTTCAACCCGTACGTTGCGTCCTCGATGATGGTCTTACCGTCACGCATGGCGGCGATCAGGTTGGCCCAGTGATCGTCGCGGTCGTCGTAGCGATCAGGAGGCGTGTAGACGATCTCGTCGGGTTCGTTGACGGCGTCAGGTACGTGGTAGTACTCGAGCTTGTACTGCCGGAGGAACTCGTCCTGGACGCTCTTCGGGAACGTCGACAGGGAATCGTATCCGCCGTAGCCCGGCTTGGCCGGGAACGGCGAGCGGCTCAGTGTCAACGAGCCCCCCGCGAAGGTCAGTGCTCCCTCCGTGCCGACCAATCGCAGCGAGTTACTGCCACCGCCGCCCGCCACGAAGTTGACGCGGATCTGCAGGTTGAACGCCGGATGCGTGGCGGCCTGCGGATAGTCCACCACGCAGGTCAGCACGTCCGGGACGTCCCGGCCGTCCTCCCAGTACCGCACGCCGCCCGACCCATACACCCTGCGGGGTCCGTCGGAACCGATGACCCAGTGCAGCCAGGAGAACAGGTGCACGAACAGGTCGCCGGCAATACCGGTACCGTACGCCTGGTAGTTCCGCCACCGGAAGAAGCGCACCGGATCGAACGGTACCTTGGGCGTGTCCCCGAGGAACGTGTCGAAGTCCACCGTTGCGGGTGACGCGTCGGGGGGAATGGAATACTGCCAGGCACCCAGGGACGAATGCCGGTCGTTCGTGGCTTCCACCAGGACCAACTCGCCGATCTCGCCGGCCCGATAGAGGTCCTGCGCCTTCTTCATGACGATCGAGCTGACTCCCTGGCTGCCGACCTGGAACTTCGCGTTGTACTGTCGCTCGGCTTCGATCACCCGGTGCCCTTCCTCCACCTCCTGCACCATGGGTTTCTCGCAGTACACGGCCTTGCCTGCCCGCATCGCGTCGATGCTGATGATGTCGTGCCAGTGGTCGGGCGTGGCGACGAGCACCACGTCGATGTCGTCCCTGGCCAGGATCTCACGATAGTCACGTGTGGTGACGAGCCCCTGTCCGAACATCTCCTTGGCCCGTGTGAGCCTCCCCTCGTACAGGTCGCAGACCGCTGCCAGCTCGACGCCCGGAACGGTGAGTGCCGACCTGATGTTGTAGAAGGCGATGATCCCCGTCCCGATCACGCCGAGCCGGACCGTGTCGTTGGCGGCGAACACCCGGTCTCGATCGTGTGGCTCGCGTTCGAGAACCACTCGCTCACGGGATGGTTTATGGGTGGCGATGAACGGGAAGGCCCCGGCCACCAGGGAGCCCTGCGCAACGTCTTTCAGAAACGTCCTTCGCGATGGCTTCTTGTCTCGTCGCATCGTGCATGTCCGCCTTTCAGAAGGAATGCCAGCTGGCACCGAGCGGCCCTCGATCGAACTGCGGGAGGCCGCACCTCCGCACGACCTCTCGATGAACGCGGTCTCGCCGTCGAGCGGCCCGCACGAGCCGGCCGCGCTCGCCAAGCGACTATCGCTCCTCAACGACGAAGCTACCCTCCACGCCGTCCGTCGAGCTCGGGGCGACCCAGACCGCAAAGACCCCGGGCTCGACCACCCACTGCATGTCCCGGTTGAAGAACCCAAGGTCGCGCGGTCCGAGCGTGAACGCCACCGTCCGCTCCGCACCGGGTTCCAAGTAGACCTTGGTGAACCCTTGCAGCTCCCGGACCGGTCGGACCACGCTGGCGACGTGGTCGCGGATGTACAACTGTACGACCTCGGCGCCGGCGCGGGGTCCGGTGTTCCGGACCGTCGCGCTCACCGTGATCGATCCGTCCGGCGGAATCGTGTCGGCGCTCAGCACGAGGTTACCGTACTGGAAGGTCGTGTAGCTCAGGCCATGGCCGAACGCGTACAGGGGCGTGTTCGGGGAGTCGAGGTACTTCGACGTGAACTTGAAATCGGTCGGGGGACGTCCCGTATTGTCGTGGCTGTAGTGGACGGGGATCTGGCCGACCGACCGCGGGAAGGACACCGTCAGCTTGCCGCCGGGGTTGACGTCGCCCCAGAGCACGTCCGCCACCGCGTTGCCGCCCTGAACGCCTGGGTGCCAGGCCTGGAGAATGGCCGGAACGTTCTCGGCCAACCAGGAGATGGCGAGCGGCCGACCACTCATCACGACGGCTACCACAGGCGTCCCCGTCTCGAATACGGCTTCGACCAGGGCCTGCTGAACGCCCGGCAGGTCGAGCGACGTGCGTGATGCCGCCTCTCCCGTCTCGTCCCCGTGCTCGCCGACGACGACGATTGCCACATCGGCGGCACGCGCAGCCGCCACGGCCTCGGCGAACCCGTCGCGGCTGGTTCCCGTCACGCTCGACCCCTCCGCGTACGTCACCGTGGCTGCCGGAACACGCTCCCGGATGCCGGCGAGCACGGTCACCGCATCCATCGGGCGGCCCCGTGCTGCCCAGGCGCCGAGGAGGTCGCGAGGATTCTCCGCCAACGGCCCGACGACGGCGATGGACTCGACTCCGTCCGACAGCGGGAGCAGCGCGCCCTCGTTCTTCAGCAGGACCATCGACGTGGCGGCGGCATCGCGCGCAGCGGCCACGTGGTCGTCGCGCAGAAGGACGGCTTCCTCGAGGCCGGGATCGACGTAGGGGTCGTCGAACAGTCCCAGCATGAACTTGGCGCGGAGCACTCTGCGGACCGACTCGTCCAGCAGCGCCTCTGGGATCACGCTGTCCCGGACGAGATCCGCCAGATGCCGCAGGTAGATGCCGCTCGCCATGTCCATGTCCACGGTGGCCGTCAGCGCCAGGCGCGCCGCATCGCGGCCGTCGGCCGCATAGCCGTGCACGATCAGCTCTTCCACCGATTCCCAATCGCTCACAAGGAAGCCGTCGAAGCCCAGCTCGCCGCGCAGGACACCGTTCAGCGTGAACGGGTTTGCCGTCGTCGGAACGCCGTTCAATAAGTTGAACGCGCTCATCACGGTCCCGGCCCCGGCGTCTACCCCCGCCGCGAACGGTGGCAGGTAGACCTCCCGCAACAGACGCTCGGACATGTCGACCGAGTTGTAGTCCCGCCCGCCTGCCGGCGCGCCGTAGGCGACGTAGTGCTTGAGACAGGCCAAAACCCGGTCGGGGGACGCCACGTCGTCACCCTGGAATCCCCGAACTCTCGCGGCGGCCATCACGGAGCCGACGTAGGGGTCCTCGCCCGCGCCCTCGATGACGCGCCCCCAGCGAGGATCCCTGGCGATATCCACCATCGGGGCAAACGTCCAATGCACGCCGGATGCGCGTGCCTCCCGCGCGGCGATCGTCTCGATGGCGGTCACGAGCTGGGGATCCCAGCTCGACGCGGTCGCCAGGGGAATGGGGAAGATGGTGCGATAGCCGTGAATCACGTCGAGACCGAACAGGAGCGGGATCCCGAGCCGGGATTCCTCAACAGCGATCCGCTGCACCCGGTTCGTATTCTCGGCACCGACAAGGTTCAGCAGCGATCCCACGTGGCCGGCTCGAATGCCGGCGGCAATGCTGTCGTTGTACCCGCTGAACTGCACCAACTGACCGACCTTCTCCTCGAGGGTCATGCGGGAGAGGAGATGCTCCACACGCTGGTCGACGTCAGGGGTCTGCCCGGCGATCGCTGCCGGCACGCTCGCCGCCAGCAACACGATCCAGCAGCCGGAGACGGTCCGACGCGAAGAGCTCGACGCTGTCGTCGAATCCGTGGTGAGCGATGCGAGCATCCTGCCGAGATGTCTCGACATGGCGAGGGGGCTACTCATCTGGGGCTCCCGGACGTGCGGACGGCGCGCGGGTCCGAGCGACAGGGGAGGGGACGTCGTGCCCGGCCGGCACCGCACGAGATGATCGCTGCCTCATGAGTCAGCTTGCAGAGTGGCCATCGGTGACGGTAATACGGGCCGCGGGGAGACGTGTCAAGAGTGAGGTGATGGCCAGACGCTCGCGTACAGTCGTGAATACCTGCCTCGTGACTTGTCTCCGTGCGGTGGACCTTTGCCGCTGGCACCGCTCCGCCCCCGGGCCCAGCTTTCACCAGCCAGCCTCGATGTCAGCAGCGCACTGGGGCCACGGCGGACGCTCTTCGCTGGGGAGCCCGTGTGGACGCCGAGTCCCTACTTCGTGCACGGCGTCGCGGTCGCGCCCCAGACACGTGGTACGGCCGGCCGGGGTCGATCTCGCAGATCTACGTGGGTGAGCTCAGCAGGTTCTCGGGCGGTGCGCGGTGCGTGACTGCACGGTGCACCGGAGGGGGCGTGAGGTTGGAGATGATGAGTTGGTCGAACGGCGGCGACCCAGAGGGCCGCCGCCGTGTGTGGTCACTGGGGCAACGGTTCCTACCGCTCGCCCATCGGACGGATGGTCGTGATCACGATGACCCCGGCCCCGGCCCGCACCCCGTACAAGGTCGTCTCCGTTGGGTCCTTGAGCACCGTGATCGACTGGATGTCGTTCGGATTGATGCCGCGCAGGGCGCCGTTCGGTCCCGCGTAGAACGGGCTGCCGTCGACGATGTACAGTGGCTCGTTGCTCATGTAGAACGACGTCGGGCCACGGATACGGACCGAGATCGAGCCGTCACCGTTCCGTGCCACCAGAACGCCCGGTGAGCGCGCCAGGAGGTTCTCGAGCGGCTCGCGCGATCGCGGCTCCAGCTGGTTGGACGTGAGGTCCGCAGCCGTGAGGGAGTCCACCTCGACAGCTTCGACCTCCTCCTGGTCTGCTGCCACGCCTTCCGTGACCGCCTGGGTTTCCGTCTGGTCCTGCGGGGCGGCCTCAGGCTCGGCCTGACTGATGGTGGTCGACCGCGCGCACGCGAGCTGGAAGCCGAGCAGGATGCCAGCGAACAGGGCGAGGGCTGCCGAGCGGGAGTGGGATTGCTGCCATGACCTGGGCATCGCGGCCTCCAATACTAGGCGTCCAACCTCAACATAATACGTCCCCGACCCAGCCGCACGCGTCCGCGCGGTTCGGCCGCAACGAGGGCCCGTCAATCGCACATACACCGGGCTGATCAGCAGGTTCAGCGTTTCCGGGATACGTATGGGCCGTGGGCATCCGAGCCGGAACATTTGCCCGGAGACCGGACACGGGTCGGCAGGTGCTCGCCGGCGCATCACGGCGCGGTGTCGGGTGGCGCTGACTGGCGGACTGTGCGGCAAGACAGCAACTTCCCTGTTTGGGCTGACCATCGGTGGGTATCGGCTCATCGAGCGGGCTGGCTGACGCACTCCATGCTGCCCTGATCCGCAACTGCATGATTCACAAGAACTTCTGGCATGTCGGCAACTGGTGTATCCACACGGGGCAGAAGTACATCGAGTCCCCGTTTCTCGGGCCGACGAAGGGCGTCGAGATCCTCAACTACGCCCAGCCGTTCGTGGATGCGCTCGCGCAGATCGAGGGAGCCGAAGTCCGCTCGGAGGCGTCCTGGGACCTGTACAACATGTCTCCAGAGGTATTCGAGGAGCGGCTGGACTGGGCGGACGTGATCGTGTTCGGCGACGTGGAGACCAAGTGCCTGATGCTGCATCCCCACTTCTTCAATCGGGAGATGTGGAAGGGCGCCTCCGTGACGTTTCCCGACCGGATGGAGATTCTCAGGGCTTGGGTGAGTGGTGGCGGCCACTTTCACATGCTCGGAGGTTGGTATTCGTTCGGTGGCGAGCTCGGCAAGGGCGGATGGGGCCGGTCGGTCTTCCACGACGTGCTGCCGGTGGTCTGCAAGGAGGGTGACGATCTGATCGAGTCCACCGCCGGCTACGACGTCCGGGCAGCGCGGGATCACCCGGTTCTGGACGGCATCGATCTCGATCAGATACCGCCGATCCTGGGATTCAACGAGACGGCATTGCGTGACGGCGCGGAGGCGATCCTCGAGATTCGGTCGCAGGACAGGTGGTATCCCCTGCTGGCCGCGCACCGGTACGGCACGGGCAGGGCATCGGCCTTCACCACCAGTGCGTCGCCGCACTGGGGCATCAATCTGGTGAAATGGGACCAGTACAGGCAGTTCTGGACACAGCTCTTCACGCGACTGTAGCGAGGCATCGGCAATGAAGAACAGACGGCAACTCTCGCTTCTGGCGATTCCGCTCGTCCTCGGCTCCGCAGCCTGCGGTGGGCAGCAGGTCGAGCCGGCGCTCGACGTGTCGATCGCCTGGAATCTCGAGACGAACTTCGTGGACGGTGGTGGGCATCGTGCCACCTTCAGGATCCGCAACGACAGCGACATCGAGCTGACGGACGACAACTGGGCGCTGTACTGGAGCATGGCGCCCCGCGAGGTCGACCAGGCGAGCATCACTGCGCCCGTGACGATCGAGTGGATCAGCGGCGACTTCTACCGCATGCAGCCGGCGGACGGGTTCCTTCTGCCGCCCGGTGGGGAGATCACGATCACCTACCGCGGCGGATGGGCAGTGATCAAAGAGTCCGACGCCCCAGTAGGGGTCTACATGGTGCTTGAGTCCGCCGACGGTTCGGCCCAGCCGTATCCGATCGAGGACTACGTCATCCTGCCGTTCGAGGGGCCCGAACAGATCAACCGCGGCGCGGACGACCTGGAGCCGATACCGACGGCGGGGTGGCTGTTCGACGAGTACGCCACCATCGGCGCGCTGCCGGAGGACCAGGTCCAGCTCGTCGTGCCGCGGCCGCAGTCGCTGACGCGGGGACCGGGAGCCGTCGAGATCGACGCGTCGCTGCGCGTGTACTACGAGCCCGAGCTCCAGTCGGAGGCCGCGATGCTCGCCACCTTCCTGGACGGGATTCTCGAGGGCAGCGTCGCGGCAGCCGAGGCGGAGGGCGCGATGGAGGGTGGGATTCACCTCCGGAGCCGCGACGTGGACGTGCCCGGATCCTACACGCTGACGGCGTCACCCGACGGTGTGGTGATCGCCGGCGATCGGAGCGGGGTTTTCTACGGCACGCAGAGTCTGCGGGCATTGATACCGGGCGACGCGTACGGCGGGGAGCAGCAGGCAGTTTCCATTCCCGCGGTGGAGATCACCGATGCGCCCGCGTTTCCGTACCGCGGCATGTTCCTCGACGTGGGCCGCAACTTCCATTCGGCCACCACGGTCAAGCGCCTGTTGGACGCCATGGCGTTCTACAAGCTGAACATGCTGCACATCAACCTGAGCCAGGACGAGGGGTGGCGCATCGAGATCGAGGAACTGCCGGAACTCACCCAGATCGGTGGATTCCGCGGGCACACCCTGGACGATGCCGAGTATCTGCACCCGTCCTACGGCTCCGGTCCGTTTCCCGATCCCAACGTGAGCGCCGGCAGCGGCTTCTACAGCCGCGAGGAATACATCGATCTGCTGCGCTATGCCGCCGCGCGGCACATCACGGTCATTCCCGAGATCAACGTACCGGGCCACTCCCGCGCGGCGGTGAAGGCCATGGAGGCGAGATACCGGCGCCTCATGGACGAAGGAAGGTCGGAGGAGGCCGAACGGTATCGGCTCATCGATCCCGCCGACGAGTCGACCTACCGTTCCGCGCAGTGGTACACCGACAACGTGATCAATGTGTGCCGGGAGTCGTCCTACACCTTCATCGCCACCGTGATCGACGCGATGATCGCGCTGCACGAGGAGGCGGGAGTGCCGCTCCAGGTGTACCACGCGGGAGGTGACGAGGTGCCGCAGGGGGCGTGGGCCGGGTCGCCGATGTGTGCGACGTACCTGCAGGAGCATCCGGAGATCGACAACCCGCAGAACCTCCAGAAGGCCTACTTCGCGTGGATCGCTGACTATCTCACGGACAAGGGCATCCGGGTGGCCGGCTGGGAGGAAATAGCGATGAACTTTCGGGCGGACCGGACGTGGGCGCCCAACGAGGAATTCGCCGCAGCGAAGGCGATCCCGTACGTGTGGAACAGCCTCTGGGGTGCCGAGGATCTCGGGAACCGTTTGGCGAACGCGGGCTATGAGGTGGTCCTCTGCAACG
>JBDHDN010000130.1:5526-14478 GCA_039591485.1 Gemmatimonadota bacterium | reverse complement strand
CCCTATCATCGGCCGAGGACCTTCGTCATGTCCACTGGGGAGACACCATGCCCGGCCGCCGCGTCTGTTCCATTTTGCTGCTCGTTCTCGCTGCCTGCACGGGTCCCTCGACCACGTACGTGCCGGAGCAACTCGCCGACGGATGGACGGTGGAACCCCTCGCTGCGGCGGCGCTCGATGTCGACAGCATGGCAGCCATCACCCGGGCCATCGAGGACGGTGAGTACCCCAATACCCACGCGGTCCTCATCGAGCACGCCGGGGCGCTGGTGTACGAGGCGTACTTCGCAGGCACCGACGAGCGGTGGGGCGATTCCCTGGGCATGCGCGTCATGGCACGCGACAGCCTGCACGATCTCCGCTCGATTACGAAGAGCGTGACGTCGCTGCTGCTCGGCATCGCGCTGGGCGACGGGGCCGATTCGATGCTCGGTCGGCCGCTTGCGAGCTTCTTCCCGGACCGTCAGCTGAGTCCGGGGGGCGAAGGGATCACCCTGCACCATGCACTCACGATGACGGCCGGACTCGAATGGAACGAGATGACCGTTCCGTACACGAGCGAGGACAACGACGAGATCCGCTTGTACGCCACCACGGATCCGGTGGGCTTCGTGCTGTCCCGTCCCGTCGTGCATCAGCCGGGTGAGTCGTGGTACCACAGTGGTGGTCTGAGCCAGCTGATCGCGGGGGTCCTCCGGCAGTTGACCGACATGCCGGTGGAGGCATACGCCGCCGAAGGGCTCTTCGGGCCGCTCGGCATTACTGAGTACGAGTGGCTCGGCGATCCCGAGTGGGAGCCGGCGATGCCGTCCGCTGCCTCCGGATTGCGGCTGAGAGCGCGCGATCTCGCGAAGATCGGGTCGCTCGTGCTGCACGGAGGGCGCTGGAATGGGACGCAGGTGGTCCCGGAGTGGTGGATCGCCGTCTCCGGCCGGCGGCACGTGCGGGAGATCGGCGAGTGGAGCAACGACGGCATGTGGGGCTACGGCTATCTGTGGTGGGTCGGTACGCTGCACGACGGGCACGTCGTGATCGCGGGGGTCGGGAACGGCAACCAGCGCTTGTTCATCCTTCCCGGCGATCGCCTCGTCGTCACGATCCTCGCCGGCGAGTACAACCGCTTCGAGGGGCACAGCGACCGACTGCTACAGCGGATCCACCGGGCCCGCCATGGCATGACGGTGAGACGCTGACGCCGGGCGGCCGCCGTACGGCAACCGCATCCCCGAACTCCGCGGACGATATCACGTACTCTGCGTACCTCACGCGGTCCTCACTGCACACTGAGTGACCCGTTTGAGAACTGACTTCGCGCCACTCCGCCCGGTCTACCGATAGGTCTCCGCGATCTGAGCCAGGGTGAGATCGCCCCCCAGGAAGCGCGTGTAGCCCGTGCCGTAGAGCCAATCTCGGAAGAACGGCTTGAGATTCACTGACGCGACGGCTGTGGCGCGGGCCACGAAGTCGGCCGTCGACGCGCCATCGGCGTGATGGTCCTGATAGAACCCGCCGACGAGCCGGTTGAGCGCGTCCTGCCCGAGCAGATCGTAGAGCACGCCGAACATCAGCATGCCCGTCCGGTAGCTGAGATCGGTGACGTCCTGCTGCCCATAGGCGATGGGGGGGATGGTGGCCAGCCTCTGCTCGCGCTCGAACTGCGCTCTCAGTCGATCGCGCGTCCGCTCGGCAAGCTGCTCCACCGCAGTGAGGCGCTCGTCCCCTGCGAACACGTCGACGAGCAACGCCTGGAGGAACATCGCCAGCCCTTCATCCCAGCGGGGGCTGGGGCGGTCGCTCAGCTCCACGTTCCAGAGGTGGCTCGCCTCATGGTAGAGCTGGGTGAGGTCGTCGGTGTGCTCGAAAGCCGAAGCCTGCAGCATGATGTTGTTCGCTGCGGCCTGGGATCCGTACCCGGTCGGCACCTCGATGATTGCGTATCCGCCAAACTCGTGCAGCGGGCCGAACCACTCGGTGAACTGGTCCATGGCGCGAAGGAGGCCGTCCGCCACCGTCGCCGCCCCGGCACGGTCGGCCGGGAAGTGGAAGACCGTGAGACCGTCCCGCTCCGTCACCTCGTACGGCGCGATTGCAATGTCGATCCGCCACGAGGGCTTCCGGCTCCGGTAGTGGTAGATGGCGCTCCCGTTCGGGCGCTCGACACCGACGAGTTCACCTCCATACGCCACGACCAGGGAGTCCGGGACCGTGACCCGCAGCTCGACGTCGAAGGCGACCAGCCCCGCAGCTGCGGTGGCCCGCCACGATGGATACCCGACCACCGGGTAGGACTTGGTTTCCTCCCGCACCGTGGTGTACGTGGGATCGATCTGGTCGTGCACGTACCGCATCGCCTCGGTATATCCGTGCAGGTACCCCTCCCACGTGATCGTGAGTGTCGTTGTTTCGCCGGATTCCATCGCCGGGACATCGACCTCGACGAAGGTCACCTGGAGCTGTTCCCAGTCGTCATACGGCAGAATGCGCTGCGTGTACTCCAGAGGGTCACCGTCGGGTGTCGTCAGCTCGGTGACCTTCATCATGCGGTAGAGCACCAGCGGAATCTGTCGCACGGTTTGGTCGGACGTGTTGCGGACGGTCAGCTGCCCCGAGCCCCTGATCATCGGCTCGTCGTAATCGACGACGATGGCGAGATCGTACGCGACAGGTGCGACGGCAAGCGTGCGCTCGCTGAACGGCACCTGCTCGGGAGGAGCTGAACAGCCGGCAAGGAGCAGTACGGGCAGGCTGCACGCTGTGGCACTGAGGCGGTTCACGGACGCATTCTCCCCACGTCGCGGTATCGCGTCGAAGGCTGCTGCCGTGACCGGACGGAGGGGCGTGTCACGGCGTCAATACGTCGTAGAGCTCGTTCCACCGTCCGTCCCTGAACGCTCCGAATCCCGCATCGAATTCCCAGTAGGCCCAGGAAAACCCCCGCCGCTCGGCTTCCTGTCGCACGAACGCGGTCCAAGCCACCCGGTCGTCCATGGCCGCGCGGGAGTAGGCTCCGAACTCTCCGAGGAACACCGTGACGTCGTGCTGCACCGCCCAGTGCGCCACGGCGTCGAAATCGTTCTGAACGGTCAATCGATCGCTCTCACCGCCCCACGTCGTACCCAACCACGCGTCGGAGCCGGCAACCCACTCCGCTCCCTGGTGCGTGAACTCGAACGGCTCGTAATAGTGGAACGTGAAGATCAGACGATCGTCGTCCGGCAGCTCGAGCCGGTCCATGGCGCCGATGCCGCCCCATTCCGCCGTGCCGACTACCACCCAGCGATCCGGATTGCCCTGGCGGATCACCGCCAGCGCGTCCCGCAGGAACACATTCCACAGTTGCGCCGTCAGGTTGGTGTTCGGCTCGTTCAGAATCTCGAAGACGAGGGCCTCGGGGTAATCACGGAAACGCGCACTGATCTGCCGCCACAAGGCCAAGAACCGGTCTCGCTCTCGGGCGGGGTCGGTGAAGATCTCCTGGTAGTGATGAACGTTCAGCACTGCCGTCAAACCGGCGGATAGCGCCTGATCGACGACCCATGTCACGCGATCCATGAATGTCGGATCGATCGCGTACGGTTGGGCCGTGGCGGCGTGCCCGCTCCAGCGGATCGGGATGCGTACCGTGGCAAAGCCGCCCTGAGCGATCGTCGGCAGCATCCAGGCTTCGACCGGTGCACCCCACTCGCCTTCCGACGGTGCCTCCAGCTTGTTGCCGAGATTGATGCCGCGTCCCAGATGGGATGTCGGGGCAATGATCGGCGGTGTCAGGTCCGACTCCGAGCCGCATCCAGTGCCACCGGCCACCAGAGCCAGGCACAGGACCGGGACAAAGCCGCGTGGCATGGCCGGGGCAGATCGCGCCGCGCTCAGCAACACGCTAGAACACCACCGTCTGAATCGAGTGCGGCGGTGTGGCGATCGCGATGGATGAGGAGCCCAACGTGAGGTGGTATTCTCCGTCCTGGTCCGTCGGGTTCATCACGACGACGACCACCGTGCCATCCTCGTTCACGAAGCCGGTGGCGAGCAGCATGCTGCGGCTCGGCGCGGCCACGATGCGCCTCGCTCCGGGATGGATGAACTTGGAGAAGTGCCCGATGTAGTAGAACGAGTTCGTGTAGAACAGCTCGCCGGTCCGCGTATCGGCATGAATCGGTGCGAAGCAGAAGTTCCCCACGTGATTGGGGCCGCCCTGCTCGTCGAGCAAGACGTTCCAGTCGGTCCAGCCCACGGCCCCGGTGTTGAAGTCGTTGATCATTGACCGTCCGTACTCCTCGCCCAGGTCCCAGCGGTCGTACGCGTCGGCTTCGAAGCTCGCCGGCGTGCCTTCGGTGAAGACGAGATGCTTGTCGGGATAGAGCTCGTGGACCAACCCCACGTTGTCGTACATCTGTACGCCGCCCGTCCAATCCTCGTACCAGTGGAAGCCGATTCCCCACGCGTACTGTGCGGCCTCCGGGTCGTCGAAGATCGTCTGCGTACGCTGGACGATCAGGTCGCGGTTGTGATCCCAGACGATGATCTTGACGTCGTCGAGCCCCTCCCGCACCATCGTGGGGCCGAGGTGGTTTTTGAGAAAATCCCGTTCCTCGTCGGCCTGGTAGATACACGACTCCCAGATCTGCGTGGCCATCGGCTCGTTCTGGATGGTGATGCCCCAGACCGGCACGCCCTCGTCGCGGTAGCTCTTGATGAACTTCGCGTAATACAGCGCCCAGGAGTCGTAATACTCGGGCAGCAGCTTCCCGCCATGCAGCATGTCGTTGTTGTCCTTCATGAAGGCCGGCGGGCTCCAGGGACTGGCGAACAGCGTGAGCCGGTCGCCACTCGCGGCCATCGCACGCTTGATGAGCGGTATCTTGAACTCGAGGTCGTGCGCGATCGAGAACGATTCGAGCGCTCCGTCACCTTCGTCGACGTAGGTGTAGCTGCCGCTCGAGAAGTCGCAACTGTTGATGTTGGTTCTGGCGAGCGTGTACCCGATCCCGCGCTCGGCATCGAAGTACGCCTCCAGGACCTCAGCCTGCTGTGCTTCGGGCAGTTTCGCGAGCGTCTCCGCCGAGGCGTCGGTGAGCGCTCCACCGATTCCGCGGAAGGTCTGGAAGGTCTTCCGCGGATCGACGAAGACGTAGATACGTCCCTCCGACGTGGGTTCGGACGTGCCGAAGACCAGTGTATCGGTGGGCGTCATCCTCAGGTCGGTGTCTGCGGCGGTGGCATAGACGACCGCGCGCCTGCCGGCGACATCATAGCCGGCAGCGGACATGCCTTGGCTCGCGTCGGAAGCGGACGGCTGTCCGCATGCCCCCAGAACGAGGAGGAACGGAAGACAGGTAGTGTATTTCATGATTCAGGTCGCGTGAGAGTCAGATGATCAATCTACGCCCAAATCTGGTGCGCACACCCGGAGGCCGGATGTCATCCCGAGTCAGCACTTCCCCTTTCCAACGCGCTCGTGAGACTCCGTCGACGTCCGATCCCCCGCGGCGCGCGGTGACATGAGGGGCACAGCGCAGCAACAGGGTCGCGGTGCAGCGCCGACTCAGGGCTGAGAGTTCAGCTCCATGAGTTTGCGCCGGAAGAACCCTCCTTGCCTCGTCGGCGTGAAGTCCCAGTCCTGAATGAGCTGCGGCGACCAGTCCGGATCGAACACCCACGCGATCCACGAGATCCCCCGCTGCTCGAAGAAATCGACGACGGCCCGGCCGTAGCGTTCGTCCGCAATGACGGGGATGTGCGCGCCCGGCCCGTCGGCCGACATGAACCCGAACTCGGTGGCCATCACCGGATATCGCTCGGCCATGAATCCCCAGTCCGCCTGCCACTGCTCCTCCCACGGCGGCTCCCGTTTCTGCGGATAGGGGTGTGTCACGTACGCGATGCTGGGCGCGTCGATGGGGTCCTCGGCTGGCTCCGTCAGGTCGTACGCCCAATTGAACCCTGCCACGAGCGGGATGCCGACGGCGTCGTGCGCCCGGATGACGTAGATGATCTCTTCCAAGTACTGCGTGAACTCGCCCCACGTGATCCGTCCGAGGGTACCGTTGTACCGGGTGGGCTCGTTGAACAGCTCGTAGAACGCGACGACCGGCCGGTCGCCGTACCGGGCGGCCACGGTCTTCCAGAACCGCAGCGTCTCTGTCTTCGTGGTGTTGTACCGCGGATGCTGGAACAGTTCCGTGCGGAGGTTGCCGATGGTGTGCCAGTCGATGATCACGTACAGCGACATCTCTTCGGCCCAGCGGATCCCGTCGTCCAGCAAGGCGAGGTACGCCTCCTCACCCCGCTCGCGCCACGCCGCCGGATGCACCGGGATGCGGACGGTGTTGGCGTTCCACCCGCTCCGTGCCTCTTCGAACAGCGCGCGGTTCCACTGTCCCTCACGTTCCAGCTTGTCCGGATCGGAGACAGAGACGCCGCGGAACACCAGGGTTGCCCCGTCGGGATCGACGAAGCGGTTCCCGTCCACGAGGATGCGGGGGAGGAGCGCCGCGCGATCCTGTCCTGCCGCCGGTACGGAGACGAGGCCGGCTGCAAAGAGCGTTGCTGGAAGCAGCAGCGCGGCACGACCCGCCGCGATCAGGATCCGCACGACGAAGGAGCCGTCTGGGAACTGGCCCGCCGCCGTGGCCGGTGAAGGGACGTCGGTCGAGCATTGAGGTGTCATAGTTGCGCTCCACGGGATCAAGGGACGCGCATCGAGCTCCGGCCGGCGAACACGGGCAAGGAATGCTGCCGCGCACGACCTCGGCATGTGCGAGCACGATGGTCTCGGCCGCTCACAGCCAGGCCGCTCCCCGCACACCGCTGGAGTCGCCGTGGCGGTTCAGGAGGATTCGGGTCGTCACTTCATCCGAGAAGACATGGGGCTGAATCGCCATCTGTGCTCGGTCGGCAAGATCGGGCAACTGCGACATGCCGCCGCCCAGCACCACGACGTGTGGATCGACGACGTTGATCACCGTCGCGAGCGCCCGCCCCAATCGTTCGACGTAGCGCCCGAGTGTTGCCACCGCCGCATCGTCCCCGGCATCGGCCCGGGCGACGATCTCGTGGGTGGCGAGGGCAACGCCTGTGACGTCTTCGTGATCGTGCTGCATCCCGGGTCCCGACAGGAATGTCTCGATACAGCCGTGCCTGCCGCAGTAACACACCGGGCCTGGTCGCTCGTGATCGGTCAGACGCGGCAGGGCATTGTGCCCCCACTCTCCACAGATCTTCTGTGCACCCTCCACTACTTGCTTGTCGACGACGATCCCTCCGCCTACGCCGGTACCGAGGATCACCCCAAAGACGATCTTTGCGTCTCTGCCAGCGCCATCGACAGCCTCGGACAGCGCGAAGCAGTTTGCATCGTTCATCAGACGGACCGGCCGCTCGAGGAGCTCTGAAAGGTCCCTGTCGAGCGGGTGTCCGATGAGCCATGTCGAATTGGCGTTCTTCACGAGCCCGGTGACGGGCGAGATCGTACCGGGAATGCCGATGCCGACGCGCCCGCGATCGCCCGCGTGCTCGTCGGCCAGCTCGACGAGCATCGTGAGTGCATCCAGTGTGCCCCGATAGTCGCGTGGGGTCTCGACTCGCTTCCGATACAACTCGGATCCCGACCCATCGAGGGCGATCACCTCGATCTTGGTACCACCGAGATCGATGCCGATCCTGGTTCGCGTGTCCTTGGCTTGTCCTGTCATGGAATCCGCCACCGATCCAACCTGAAGAGGTGCGCATCGTACGGCCGAGCATGTCAGAACGATATCGCTCTCCTCCGCACGAGACCAAGTGTGATTCACACGGATCGGCGCCACGATCCAGAGTAGGTCGTCTCACGCAGACAGGCTCTGCTAGGGACGCCCGCAACTCCGCTGCGCCCGGCCACAATGCCACCGAGTCGTCTGCGTGCGTCATCAGGAGGTCCTTGTCGGCTGCGCCAGCGCTCGCCGAGAGCCGACTGACCAGGGCCACGGTCGAGTCTCTGGCCGGGAGGGGTGCGCACCACCGCCATCAGCCATGCCAGTGTGCCGGTCCGATCACAAACGAGCCAAATGATCGCGGCGGGGCGGGAACATACCCGAGAGCTTCGAGTTCCGGCGTGAAGGGCTCCCACTGTGTCGCGAACATCTGGAGCAGCATGAGTGCACTTGGGTACACGAGGGTGCGAGCCCCGCTAGCCAGCTGCCGCACCAGGGAGAGTCCGTCGTCCCCACCGCCCTGTATCGTGTTGCGCGGCACGGATCCGACTGGCGCGTATCGATTGGCCGGGTAGAACGGCAGATTCGCGATCAGGACGTCAACCCGTCCTCTGAGTCCGTATGGGAGGGGATCCAGGACTGATCCTCGGTAGAACTGTACCTGCTGTGCACCCAGACGAGCCGCGTTGCGGCGGGACCAGCGAATGGCACTGGTAGATAGATCGGTCGCGTGCACCTCGGCGTCGGGACGACGATGCGCGAGTGCGAGCGCGATCGCACCGCATCCGGTCCCGATTTCGACGACGACGGGTGAGGGGCGCAGGCGCACGTGCTTGAGGGCCATCTCCACGAACAGGTCTGCATCAGGCGTCGGGACGAACACGCCCGGGCCCGCGCACGTCTCCACGCCCGCGGTGCGGCACCGGATCGTCGTATCGCCGAGCCGGGGTACGCCCGCGAGAACGTGGCGAAGGCGTGTCGGACGCGTACGGGATTGTACGGCTCGGGCGGCCCGCCACGCGATACCCGTGACGCCGTCGAAGATCTGGTCCGTACGTGGGCGTGAAGCGCTTCGTCTCGCATGTGCCACCGCCGTGGCGAGTGCTCGCTCGACGCCCGCATCACGAGCGACCTCCTGCGCATCCGACAAATCGGCAACGAAACTCCTGCAGTGAAGGAAGTGCTGCCAGTCTTCGTCATGTGAGCGACCGGGTCGCAGCGCCTGAACTGCCAGGTGCACAAGAAGCGGCGTTGGCTCGGGCTC
>JBDHDN010000130.1:0-5513 GCA_039591485.1 Gemmatimonadota bacterium | reverse complement strand
GCCCGCCGGTGACAGCGTGGCACCGCGCCAGAGCGCGCGATGGAGTCTCGCAAGTGCCGCCGACGGGAGCGGGGCTGCGGCCCCACCCCACCACAGCTCGAGATCCGTTCCGCCGTCCCACCAGTAGTACGCCATCGAGATCGCACGCATGAGCCCGTGCCGGTCCCAAGAGTAGCGCCAGGGCAACCGCTCGATAGCCGTGACCGCCCGACTCACATGCCGTCTGGGGATGGCAAGCCGCAACTGTCGATCATGGTGTCCGGTGGCGCTCGAGTGGTCGGCTGCCGGTTGTCGCAGCACCAGTGGGCGGATGTCGTCTGCGTCGAGTTCAGCGAGAACAGAGCGCACGACAGCGTCGGGTGGACAATCAGCGGACATGGCAGATGTGGGTCGATGTGAGTTCCGGTACCGCCCGTGCGGATGGATACGCTGCCGCATCCTCTCTCGCCTTACGAGAAGGAACCCCGTGTCCGGCGTCAGCCGTTTCCGAGAGCATCCCGATCGCACACGGGCTGCGTCCTCTGTCGCTCGGTATTGCGATCTGCCGGCGGCATATCGTGGACCGGGCAGCGTCCGCGCCGATCGCCTCGGTCTCGGTACCGCCGAGATCGAGGCGGATCCTGGTCCATCCGGTGCGGTCGTCCGACATAGGATGTGTTGGTGGTGTCGTCACGAACTCGCCGTGGAAGCGTGAATGATGTCGTCTCGGCAGCGATCGGGCTGGGGTGGATGCAGGAGAAGCGATACCTTGACGGCCCATGGCGATCTCCCCGGTGAGTGAGGGCCGAGTCCAGGGCAGTGCTGCTGTCATTGCGTCCGGTCGAGTACCACAAGCAGCGTGCGTGGTCCCTGTGCGCCGATGACGAGTGATTGCTCGATATCCGCCGTCTTCGACGGCCCAGAGATGAACGCACCCCAGCCATACGCGTTGCCTGCGAGGACCGCGTAGGCCACGTGCATGTCGGCTACCAGATCCTCGGGTCTGAGTATCAGCACACAATGCTCTGCGACAAACGGCAGCGCCCGGTGTGGGAGTTGCGCGTCGTCCACCCAAATCGCTGCGTTCTCGGCCACACCGAATCGCCCGCGGACGATCGCGAGCTGGACCTCAACCAGCTCGGCCGCTGTGCTCTCCGCCGTCACCGTCACCGTCGAGATCGGAAGCTCCTCCACCGCCGACACGATGCGCGTGGCATCGGGGTAGATCGACCGGACGATCTCGGCGAGCCCGCTCCCGACTGCGCGCTCCACGTACCTGCCGCCCACCTGCCCGAGTACCGCGGTGAATCCCACGACCAACTCGTCAGGCTCACCCGCACCGGCGGGCGGAGGGGAGGGCGGAGTCGAGACTTCGCCCTGATGTGTCCGCAACGCGGCAAGGATGAGATCCCGGCTCACGAGGTCCCCCGCTCACGCCGGTACCACTCGCGGAAGCTCTCCTGCGGCGCCACGGGGAGCTCGCGGCTCAGGCTCCAAGGAGTGAGCCCACTACGACCCAACACGCCTGGTGCGTGCCTGAGCAGCCGACGTACCAGCCGCCCCGCGCGCTCGTAGCGCGAGACACGGGCGAGCGTGGCTCCCAACAGTCGCATGGACCACCGCTTGCGCCACGAGACGTGTCCCTCGGCGACGGCAATCTGGCGCCAGCGGTAGAGCTGGCGCGGGATGTCGATCTTCACGGGACACACGTCGGCACACGAGCCGCACAGGGTGGACGCGAAGGGGAGGGAGGCGTGCCTGGCGAGATCGAATCCCGGCGCCAGGATGGCACCGATCGGGCCCGCCACCGTGACCCCGTAGCTGTGCCCACCACTCCGCCGATAGACGGGACAGGTGTTGAGGCATGCTCCGCAGCGGATACAGTGGAGGGATTCGCGGAAGTCGGCTCGTGCAAGCTGGGCGGTACGGCCGTTGTCCACGATCACCACGTGCAGTTCCGCGCCCGGTCGTGGTCGCACGAAGTGCGAGGAGTACGCCGTGACCGGCTGCCCCGTTCCGCTCCGCGCGAGGAGCCGGAGGAAGACGCCGAGGTGCTCCGTGCGGGGGATCACCTTCTCGAGCCCCATACAGGCGATGTGCACCGGTGCCAGGTGGGCGCCGAGATCGGCGTTCCCCTCGTTGGTGCACACGACCATGGCACCCGTCTCTGCGACGGCGAAGTTCACACCGGTGATGGCGGCGGCCATGCGCCCGCGCAGGTGGTGGCGCGCGGCCTCGGTGAGGTACGCCGGATCGGGATCCTCGCGGGTGCCGAGCTCCCGATGGAAGAGTGCGGCGACCTCCTCCTTCTTGCGGTGGATCGCCGGGAGCACGATGTGGCTCGGCTCCTCGCCGGCGAGTTGCACGATGCGCTCGCCGAGGTCGGTCTCGACGACCTCGATGCCGGAGCGCTCGAGAAACGGATTGAGTCGGCACTCCTCGGTGAGCATCGACTTGCTCTTGACCAGCCGTCGTGCCCCCCGCCCGCGCAAGATGTCGAGGACGATCGCATTGTGCTCGGATGCATCGCGCGCCCAGTGTACCGAGACCCCGTTCTCCGTTGCACGACGCTCGAACCTCTCGAGGTAGTGTGCGAGATTGCCGACCGCGTGTCGCTTGATAGCGAAGGCGAGCTCGCGCAGCGCCTCCCACTCCGGGACCGCCTGTGCCGCACTGTCCCGCCTCTGCCGCACGAACCAGAGTGCCTTGTCGTGCCAGCCCGTTCGCTCGGCGTCCTGCACGAACGTCGCGGCGGCGGTGGCGTGGGTGTTGGCCCTCATCGGCTCACGCTTCCCGGCCGTTCAGGATCTCGGCCACGTGCAGCACGCGGATCGGCAGATGCTGACGCCGGATGATACCCTCGAGATGCATGAGGCAGGACATGTCGCCACTCGTGATCACCTCGGCACCGTGCCGCTCGTGATCCTGCACGCGGTCGAGCCCCATTCGGGCGGAGACTGCTTCCTCGGTGACCGAGAACACCCCCCCGAAACCGCAGCACTCGTCGAATCGATCCAGCTCAACCAACTCGATCCCCCGCACGCGCTTGAGCAATCTCCGCATCACGCCGCCCGGCGTCTCGCCTAGCTCGGATGACTCGGCGAGCCGCAGGCCGCGCTGAGCGTGACATCCCACATGGATGCCAACCCGATGCGGAAACGCGATGTCGGGGTCGTCGACCTTCAGCACGTCGACCAGGAACTGGCACAGCTCATAGACGGCGCCGCGCACTCGGCGCACTTCATCGGTCTGCTGGAGGACGTCGTAGTGGTGGCGCACGTGATACACGCAGCTGCCGGAAGGCGAAACGACGAAATCGTAGTCCGCGAACGCGCGCACGAAGCCACGTGCCGTCGCGAGGGCATCCCGCTCGCAGCCGGCGTTTGCCATGGGTTGGCCGCAGCAGGTCTGCGACGGAGGAAACTCGATGTCGAGCCCGTATCGCTCGAGTACCTCCAGCGTTGCGCGCGCGACCTGGGGATAGAGTTGGTCCACGTAGCAGGGAACGAACAGGGCGACGCGGTGTCCCATCACGCGCTCAGGTGATCACACGGTCCAGGTGAACGTACCCGCCGTCGACTAGCAGGTGCTCACCGGTGATGTGGCTTGCCCGAGGTGAGAGCAGGAACGCGACCATCGCGGCGACCTCGTCGGGCTGCGTCATCCGTCGCCCCAGCGGGATCTTGGCAGTGATCGCCGCAAGCTTCTCCTCGGGGTCTGGTGACTGCCGGATCCACTTCCGGTACTGCGGCGTCATCGTCTCGGCCGGCAGGACGGCATTGACGCGGACGCCGTGCGGCACGAGGTCGACCGCCCACTCGCGCGTCAGCGCCAGGATCGCTCCCTTGGCGGCCGCATAGCCCGACGTTCCACCCTGGCCGGTCAGCGCCACCTTCGAGCTGATGTTCACGATCGCGCCGTGCTGATCCTGCAGCGCTCGGAGAAGCGCCTGCGTCATCTCGAAGCAGTGCACGACGTTGCGCCGCAATGAGCGGAGGAACGCATCCGTACTTCCGGAGTCGAGTGCCACACCGTCGTTCACGCCCGCGTTGTTGACGAGTCCATAGGGGATGCCGGCTAACCGGGTCACCTCGGCCGCCGCGGTCCTGCACGCGCCCTGCTCGACGAGATCGCACACCACGAGCTCGACGCGGTGCCCCAGAGCGGCGAGTGCATCGCGCAGGCGCCGTGCTGCCGGCTCGTCCTTGTCCACGATGACCGGGAGCGCTCCCTCAGCGGCGAGCTCCCGGACGACGGCTTCCCCAATCCCCTGTGCCCCACCGGTTACGACGACGACCTTCCCTTCGAGCTGCAAATCCATCGCACCCTACCACAGTGGAAGTCAGCGCTTCAGGCCGTAGAACCGGCCTGCGGTGCCACCGAACACGTCCGCTCGCTCGTTCGGCGACAGCTGATCGGTGTAGCGCTCGATCAGCTCCGTCACCCGCGTGTAGCTCCCGGCCAGCAGGCTTACCGGCCAGTCGGAGCCGAACATCAGGCGCCAGGCACCGAACGCCTCGAACACGACGTCGAGGTACGGACGGACATCTTCAAAGCGCCAGCGCTCCCAGTCGGCCTCGGTGACGAGCCCGGACACCTTGCAGTACACGTTGGAGTGCCGTGCCAGTTCCCTGATGTGCGTCGCCCAGGGTTCCAACGCACCGTCACGGATCCGCGGCTTGGCGCAGTGATCCACCACAAACGCCTGATCCGGCAGCCGCTCCACGAGCGTCAGCGCCGCAGGAAGCTGGTGCGCGTACACGAGGATGTCGTAGGTGAGCCCGAACTCGCACAGTCGGCCGATGCCACGCACGACGTCGTCCCGTGCGAGGAAGTCGTCGGCTTCCGCCTGCGCGATGTGCCGCACGCCGCGGAATCGCGGAAACGTGCAGAAGTGCTCCAGCCGCGCTCGCAGGTCGCCCGCTCGCAAATCTACCCACCCGACGACGCCCTTGATGAACGAGTGGCCTTCGGCGAGGCCGAGCAGGAACTCGGTTTCCCGCTGGGACTGATCCGCCTGCACGGCAATGGTCCCGTCAATGCCGTTCTCCGCCAGATGGGACTCGACCTCTTCAGGGCGGAAGTCGCGACGGAGGATCGCCATCTCATCGGTGATCCAGGTGTCGCGCACGGGGTCGAAGTGCCAGAAGTGCTGGTGCGCGTCGACCCGCATCATCGTGAGGATTCGTCTGGTCGAGGGTAGCCGACCGCAAGTTGGCGCTGGGTGCCGAGGCCGTCGATGCCCAACGTTACGACATCGCCAGGCGTGAGGTACCGCGGCGGCTGCATGCCGAGCCCCACGCCCTGCGGCGTGCCCGTCGAGATCACGTCGCCGGGGAGGAGGGTCATGAACCGGCTGAGGTAGCTCACAAGGGCGGGAACGCCGAAGATCAAATCCGACGTGTTACTGTCTTGGACCCGCTCGCCGTTCACCTCGAGCCAGAGACGCAGTGCGTGCGGGTCCGGGATCTCATCGCGGGTCGCGAAGAACGGCCCGATCGGAGCAAACGTGTCGAAGCTCTTTCCCTTTGCCC
>JBDHDN010000129.1:0-8971 GCA_039591485.1 Gemmatimonadota bacterium | reverse complement strand
ACCGTCGTCAGGCGCCTCATCGACAGAACCGGAGGCCCACCGTCTTGACGCGGTCTCCCCTCGACGGAAAGCTTCACGACGACGGGCAGCGCAGGGACGGAGCATGCCACCGGTGATCATCGGCGTTGCGGGGGGCTCGGGATCCGGGAAGACCACAGTGGTCAACCGGATCGTGTCGAAGTTGGGCCCGGACCAGGTCTCCCGCATCCAACACGACTCGTACTACATCGACCGTAGCGATGTGCCACCCGAAGACCGCGTCCACATCAACTACGACCATCCCGATGCACTCGAAACGAACCTGCTCGTGCAGCACCTCGAGCAGCTCCGGGCCAACCGAGCCGTCGAGGTGCCGGTGTATGACTTCGCAACGCATAGCCGGACGCGGGAGACGGTCACGGTGCTGCCGCGGCGCGTGGTGATCGTCGAGGGCATTCTGATCCTCACCGATCCGGATCTCCGCCGTCTCATGGATATCATGGTGTTTGTCGACACCGATTCCGATCTGCGCATCCTGCGTCGCATCGACCGCGATCTGCGCGAGCGCAAACGCGATCTCGAGTCCGTCGTGGAGCAGTATCTCGAGTCAGTTCGCCCGATGCACCTCGAATTCGTCGAGCCGAGCAAGCGCTACGCGCACGTCATCGTTCCCGAAGGCGGACACAATCGCGTTGCAGTCGAGATGCTCATCACGACCATACGGTCGATCGTGCGAGCTGGTGAGAGGGGTGAAACGTGAAGAGTGAAGGGTGAGCCGGAGCGAGTGCGTGGACCGCCTGGTACGCTCCCACCCCTCACCTCTTCGCTCTTCACTTCGTCACCACATACCTCACTCTCTCCGGTCCGATCACTCCCGCAGCAAGACCCGGACGGAATCCAGACTCCCGTCATTCGGGGCCGGCTCGATCCCGAGCAGGTAACACAGCAGCGCGTACACGTGGATGTTCTGGAACGGCGGGACCACGACGCCCCGAGCAAAGGCAGGGCCGACGGCGATGAACGTCGCCTGCATCGTCTGGGCGGCATTGTCGTATCCGTGGGTCGCACCCCGATACGCATCCGGCCGCGTCGCGAAGTACTCGCGTGTCGAGATCACCCAGCCCTCGTCGGCGACCGCCAGGATCGGCTGGATCCGTCGGTGATCGCGATAGTGCCACCGCTCGGGGATCTCCGCCTTGCGATAGACCTGCAGGCTGGGGTGCGCTCCGTGCAGTCTGTCGTACACCTCCTCTTCACGACCTGCACGGGGCCGGATCGCCGCCGCGGGACTCCAGTCGATCACGTCGACGTCCGCGAGATCGACGAAGTCGTCGAGGAAGATTACGCGGTCTCGTGACCGGGACGCCATACCGTGATCGGAGACGAACAGCATGTTGACCCGACTGCGCATGCCGCGCTCTTCGAGGCCTCGAACGAGCCTGCCGATCGACCGATCGATGGTGCGGATCGCCGCCTGGGTCTCAGGCGCGCCGACCCCGAACGTGTGTGCGGCTTCGTCGGCATCCTCGAAGTACGTCGTGATCAGTCCCGGGCGCACGCCGTCGGGCAGATCGAGCCAGGCCAGTACCTGGTCTACCCGTTCATCGTGCGGCGCGTCATCCACGTACGGTCGCCAGTGGCTGGGCCGGATGCCCCGGATCTCCGCCTCCGTCCCGGGCCAGAAGTACGCCGCCGTAATCAAGCCGGCCTTCTCGGCAGTCACCCACACCGGCTCACCCTCCCACCAGCGCCCATCCTGCACCGCGTCCCGATTGCCCAGGCTGAATCGCTCACCGAATGCCGGATCGAACATGGTGTTCGAGACGATGCCGTGGCGCTCGGCGTACAGACCCGTCACGATGCTGAAATGGTTGGGAAAGGTCTTGGTCGGAAAGACCGGGACCAGCCACTCGGCTCGCACCCCTTGGGCACTGAGCGCATGGAGATTCGGCGTCTCCCTCACGCCGAGCGCGTCCCAGCCAAAGCCGTCGAGCCCTATGAGGATCACCGTCTGTGCGGGCGCCGTCGACCGCGAACATGCCGACGGCGAACTCAAGGCGACCATCAGGGCAGCGAATCCCCGCCACGATGCGAGTTGGGCTCTTCTCACCACGACTCCTTCGCCAGGCACGAGAGCCCGGAATCTAGACGCATGCCCTGAACGGGCGGTATCCCGAGGAACACCTCGCGACTGGCCGGGAAGCCGCATTGAGCCAGGACGCGGCGGTCCGGTCCTGCCTTGGATACGGATTGACGAAAAGCGTTTCTTCGTTTACTATCGTAGTGGGCTTGCCCGCGGGTGGTGCGCAGCGGAGGAGGTGTACGATGGCCAGCCCGGCACGCGTCGATCCCAAGGCGACGCGGTTCTTTCAGGCCGCCGAACCCCTGCTGGAGCGGTTCGGGTACCGCAAGACAACGGTCGAGGCGGTATGCCGGGCCGCCGGCATGAGCAAGCGCACCTTCTACCAGCTCTTTGGTGACAAGCAGGACCTGGTGCTGCAGTGGCTTTCCGCGGTCGTGAACGAAGTGACGGACTCGTGGGAAGCGAGTCTCAGCCCCGAGATGGACCCCCTCACCCGTCTGTATTCCTTCCTCGACCTCTACGCGCAGATGGCGCGAGAGCACCCGGCTTTGCAGGCGATGTTCGAGGATTTCGACCTCATGCGGCTCTTCGGCGAGCGTACCGAAGAGCTACGCATGGTCCGGATGGGCGGTCCACTGGACCGGATTCTCAGAGACGGCGTGGCTGCGGGCCAGTTCCGCCCGCTGGACCCTCGTGCGGCCATGTGGGTCATGTTCGGCGTGCTCGACACCATGTACCTGCTGATGCCGCGGGTCATGAACGCCCCTGGCCCGCTCGATGACCCCGTCCTCGCGAACGAGACCAAGCTGTTCATCGTCCGCGGGCTGGGTGCTATTGGCGATGTGCCCCCCGACACAAGAGTAGGGGATTAGCGAATGCGTACCACAACGATACTGGTACTGCTCCTCGCCGCTGCTGCGAGCGCTGGGCGTGGCCAGGAAACGGCGCAGGAGATCATCGACCATGTCGACCGCATCATGCGGGGCGAATCCAGCTACGGCACGGCCACGATGGAGGTCGTCACCGAGAACTGGGAGCGGCAAATGTCGATGGAGGTCTGGTCGCTCGGGACCGAGTACTCACTGATTCGTATCACCGCCCCCAAGAAGGAACAGGGGACGGCCACGCTCAAGGCCGGCGACGAGATCTGGAACTATCTGCCACGCGTCGATCGAACCATCAAGATCCCCGCGTCCATGATGATGGGCGCGTGGATGGGCTCGCACTTCACGAATGACGATCTCGTGAAGGAAAGCCGGCTGATCGAGGACTATGACATCGCCATCAGCTTCGACGGGGCCCGCGACGGTGTCACGGTGTGGGAGCTTGCCCTGACCCCGAAGCCCGAGGCAGCGGTCGTGTGGGGCCGCATCGAATACCAGGTACGCCAGGACGACTGGATGCCCACGTGGGCACGGTACTACGACGAGGACGACCACCTCGTGCGCACCATGACGTTCACGGACTTCCGCGTCCTCGGGGGTCGGCTGGTACCCGCCGTCATGGACGTGCGGCCCGAGGACAAGCCCGGAGAGCGCACGACGGTGCGGTACGAGAGCCTCGAGTTCGACATCGGCATCGACGAGAGTTTCTTCTCCCTGCGCGCGCTCCGGAGTGGAGGGAGATAGCCTATGCGTGCCGGGCCCTGGTGGACGATCGGGTGGCGGAACCTCGGCCGCAACCGCCGGCGGACCCTGATCACGATGGGGGGGCTGGCCTTCGGCTATCTCGCCGTGGTGCTGCTGGTCGCCTGGATGGAAGGACTGACGGCGGAGATGATCGAGAGCGCCACCCGCACGCTCACGGGACAGCTGCAGATCCACGACGACGACTATCGACCCGAGCGAAAAATCTACGATACGATCGGCGGTCGCGACGGAGCGGACGTCGCCGCACTCCTACGCAGCGTGGCTGCCGACCCGGTCGTCGCGGGGGCCGCCCCCCGGGTGTATGCCGGTGGACTCGTGAGCTCCGGCGCCGCGACAACGGCCGGCATGCTGATGGGCATCGACGCCGCGCGGGAAGCTCAGGTGAGCAACATTCTCAATGCCGTCGTCGAGGGCGGTCCCCCCCGAGCCGAGTCCCACGACATCGTGATCGGTCTCGAGATGGCACGGCAGCTCGGCGTAGGCATGGGGGATGAGCTCATCCTCGTGGTCCCGGCAGCCGACGGCTCGATGGGCAATGATCTCTATACGGTCTCAGGGATCTTCCACAGCGGCCTCGCCGAGCTGGACGCCGTGTACGCCATCCTGTCCCTGCCCTCGCTGCAATCGCTCATGGCTCTCGACCCCGGCCGGGTGCACGAGATCGCAGCGTCGATCGATGACCCCTGGCTCGCGCCGGCGGCTGCCGACAGGATCGGGACGCGATTGGAGGCCCGGGCACGCGGGATCGAGGTGGAGCCATGGACCCGGCTGCGTCCCGAGATGCTCGATTACGCGCAGCTGGTACAGGCCTGGAACGGCGTGATCATCTTCATCGTCTTCGCTATCGCGATCTTCGGTGTGGCGAACACGATGCTCATGGCCACGTTCGAGCGTCGGCGGGAGATCGCGGTCATGCTCGCACTCGGTACGACGCCATTCGCGGTCGTGCGCTCGATACTGGCCGAAGCGCTGTCTCTCGGTGCGATCAGTATCGGCATCGGTATCGTGCTCACGATTCCCCCGTTCCTCTGGTTCTACCATGCACCGCCGAATCTGAGCTGGTTGTACGGCGACTTCACGATGCTGGGAGCCCTGATCCGCCCGGTTCTCCGTGTGGAGTGGAACCCGACCGTGTGGGTCTGGAGCGGCGTCGCGCTGCTACTGACCGCGTTGGTGGCTGCCCTCTACCCGGCCGCCCGCGCCGCCCGCATCCCCCCCGCCGACACCCTGTCAGGACTGTAGGCCATGGCACGAAGCACCACGCTGATCCGACTGGCCTCGCGCAATCTGCGGCGGTACCTGCGGCGTACGGCGCTCACGGCGTCGGCCATGATCGTCGGGGGAGCGCTGATGATCTTCTCGCTGTCCCTCGGCGACGGCGGACACGAGGACTGGATCGAGTCCGGTGCCCGGATGGGAAGCGGGCACTTGTCGGTTCAGGCTCCCGGCTTCAAGACGAGTCGTAAGATCGAAGACCGCCTGAGCGCCGCTGCCCGTGCCGGCGCCGAGCGAGCACTCCAGCATCCGTCCGTTGCCAAGCACATCGTGACGGTCGTGCCCCAGCTGGCGATCGGAGGACTCGCCAGCTCCCCGACCGGCGCCCGGCCCGCGCAGATCGTCGGCGTCGATCCCGTTGCCGAGGCGGCATTCTCCATGTTGGACGACAAGCTGGTGGAGGGACGGTACCTTGAACCGGGCGATCGCCTGGCAGCCTATGTCGGTGCCGGCATGATGGAAGCCCTCGACTTGCGTCTCGGCTCCCGGCTCGTGCTCACTGCCCAGGATGCCGAAGGCGAGATATCCGGCCAGCTCGTTCGCGTGGTCGGCGTCTTCCGGTCCGGCGTCCCCGAGATCGACCAGACCCTGGTGCATATTCCGCTGACGACCGCTGGTGACTGGCTTCACGCGGGAGATGATGTAACGACCATCGCGATCCTGGTCGACAGGAGTCGCGCGGTCCCGGCGGTCCAACGCGCCATAGCGCGCGAGCTCACCGATCAGATCACGGCCGGCGAGCTGACGGCACTGAGCTGGCGCGAATCGTCGCCCGAGCTCAATGCCGCCGTGCGCATCGACGACATGGGCAACTACATCTGGCAAGGGATCATGTTCGGCATCATCGCGCTGGGAATCGTGAACACCGTGCTGATGTCGGTCATGTACCGGAAGCGGGAGTTCGGTCTCCTACAAGCCCTCGGCTTCACACGGCGACAGACTGGTGGGTTGGTGATTACCGAGGGCCTGGCGCTCACCGCCGTCAGTGGCTTCATCGGTATCGCCTTGGGCCTGTTTCTGACCTGGCTCTTCTTCCGGAACGGACTCGACTTCTCGTTCACCTGGGACGAGGACTTCACCTTTTCCGGCGTCGTGGTCGATCCGATCATCGTCCCCCTGTTCAGCGTCAGGCGGGTGATGCAATCGCTGGTGTTCATCCTGCTGATCGGGACCCTCGCCTCACTCTATCCAGCATGGCGCGCGATGCGCATCGACGTCGCCGAGGCCATGAAATTCGAGCGATGACTGCAACGACGAATGAGCGTGAGATGGCAGCGGTCCGCATCGAGGGCGCGTGGAAGATCTTCCGGCAGGAGGCGGAGGAGGTGCAGGCCGTGCGTGGCGTGGAGCTCCAGATCGAGCCTGGTGAGTTCACGGCGATGGCCGGACCGTCGGGATCCGGCAAGACGACACTCCTCAATCTGATCGGTGGTCTCACCCGACCGACCCGCGGACATATCTGGGTCGCGGGGCGGGATCTGACGACCATGTCGAACCGGGAACTGGCCCGTTTGCGCCTCGAGGAGATCGGATTCGTCTTTCAGGCATACAACCTACTCCCGGTGCTGACGGCGGCCGAGAATGCGGAGTTTCCGCTCTTGCTGCAAGGACGGAATGGCGGTGATCGGAAAGCCCGGGTGCACGAGCTCTTCACGCGCACCGGGTTGACCGGCCTGGAGGATCGCCGGCCTGGCAAGCTCTCCGGCGGGCAGCAACAACGGGTGGCCGTCATCCGGGCGGTCGTCGGTGAACCGGCGCTCGTCCTGGCGGATGAGCCCACGGCCAATCTCGACTCCGCCGCGAGCGACCAGCTCCTCGCAATGATGGAGGAGTTGAACCAGGAGCTGGGCACGACGTTCGTCTTCGCGACGCACGATCCGCGGGTGATGGAGAGAGCGCGCCGCCTCGTGCGGCTCGTCGACGGCGCCATTGCCTCCGACGAGCAACGGTAACCGCCACTGCTCGGTGCGGCGTTCAGCGTTCCTCGCCTGCATTGTCCTCGGGACCGGAGGGAGCGGCACCGGCGCCCAGGTACCTGAGATCACTGGCTACTACCTGAACGTACCGTCGTGGACCGACTCCAACCTCGCTGTCGCCGGGGGAGTGAGCGACATCAATCGCTTTCGGCTCATGACCGAACCCAGTCTTGGCAACCTCAGGTTCCAGGTCGCCTACGAACACGTGCTCACTATCTCGCAGCGAGCCGGAGCCACCGCCTCAGGCATTTTCGTCGGGCTCGCGCCGGGTGGCGGCGAGTGGCTACCCCTGCAGTGGACGATCCAGGACGCCGATCACGTGCAGTGGGCCCACCGGTTCGATCGCGTTGGTGTACGCTGGGCACCAGGCGATCTGGTCGAACTGGCCGCCGGTCGGCTGACGGCCTCCTGGGCAACCACGTTGTTCCTGACGCCCGCCGATCCCTTCCTGCCGTTCGATCCTTCCGATCCATTCCGCGAGTACCGCGCGGGGATCGATGCGTTTCGGCTTCAGCTCTTCCCCGACCCGCTCAGCGACTTCGACCTCATCGTGCGCCCCGCCGACTTCGCGACGGGGACGACGCTCTCGGTCCTCGGGCGCGGCCGCACGGTGTGGCGCAGTTGGGAGCTCTCGGGGTGGCTCGGCCTCCTGTATGACGAGCCGGCCGCGGCGATCGGTGCGGCCGGTGGCATCGGGTCCGTTGCCGTCAGGAGCGAGATCACGATGCAGCACGGGGACGGCGGCATCACCCTGCGCGGCACCGTGGGGATCGACGGCCGCTTCAGCGTGGGGGGGCGGGATCTCTTCTATGTGCTGGAGTACCAGCGTGACGGATTTGGAGCCGGTCGATCATCCGAGTTGGCGACGGTGATTCAGTCGGGGACCTTCGCCCGCGGGCAGCACCAGGTGCTGGGACGTGACGAGTTCGTCGCGCAGGTTGCCTACCAAGTGCACCCACTGTGGGATCTGGCCTTCCTCCTCATTACCAACGTGAACGATCCCAGCGCGCTCGTGTCACCAGCCGTCTCATACTCGATCAGCAACGAGGTGACCGCGAGCGGCGGCCTGTACTTCGGTTTCGGCAGCGACGCCCCCAGCCAGCAATCGCCGATCCCCTCCGAGTATGGATTGGTGCCCGCCTTCTTCTACCTGTCGCTCACCGCCTTCCTGTGATCGGCCGATGTGGCACCCGCACGCTGCCACGTCCGTCCGCACATGGCGCCCTCCCGACTGCCCGCGCTACGAAAGCGTCTCGTCCCAGAGATCGACCGCGACGCCTCGCGCCGCCAGGTATCTGAGGATCAACTGACAGCAGCCTGGCATACGACCGACGTCCTCCGGTGCCGATATCCCCACCTGTGCATACCGTCCGGACGCGACGAGGCCGGCGATCGCCGTGCACGTAGATCCCGTGGTTCGCGCCATGGAGTTCGTATTCGTCGCACGGTCATGGTGATCGACCATATGATGGACGTAGCGCTTCATGTCGCCATCGGCGTCCACGTCGATCTCGACCCGCAGGAGCGTGATATCGGCTTCGCCCGGCGCGAAGGCCCAATGCGAGCGCAGGAGGTGCTCGGTGACGGCACGGGGACTCACGTCCTGCTCACCCAGCGCAACCAGCGACGAATCGAAGAGCCCGAGCTCTCGAAGCAACAGGATCTGGTCGAAGTGCCCCGGATAGCGAAGCGTCATCTTTCGCATCTCGGGCACGCCGGTCTCGCGCAGCATCGTGCGGAGTCCGTCGGTGAGCGCTGCTTCGAGCAGGCCGACATTCGGGAACGCATCTCCACGCGCAGCAAGAGCGCCGGATCGGTCCGAGGAACAGCATTCCGGACATGGCGCGCTGGTTGCGAGTAGAGCTCGATGACGTCGGACGGAGCGAAGGGCGCCTTGTAGCTCATCGGTCCGTCCGAGCGCGCGGGAAGTCCACCGACGTAGCAGACAAATCGTCGCACCGCCCCCAGCGACGCCGCGGCGTTGCCGTACAGGACGTTCGACAGGCCCG
>JBDHDN010000128.1:0-15499 GCA_039591485.1 Gemmatimonadota bacterium | reverse complement strand
GGTCGTTGCCCTCCGACGGGAAGCCGATGCGTGGGTCGTTCGAACCGAGGACGGAAGGCAGTACACGAGTCGAGTCGTCATCAGCAATGTTGATCCGGCGGTGACGGTGTGCTCGCTCTTGGACGTGGGCGCCGTGCCGCGTCGTCAATATCGGAAAGCCTCTCGGTTGCAGCCGTCGGGATCGATATTCACGGCCTTCGTCGGAACCGACCTGGACCTCGTCTCCAGTGGCTTCACCACCGGGAACATCTGCGAATACGCCGATTGGGACCTCACCTCCTTGTACGATGGGTGGCTTGGCCGATCCTCGCCGTCGGCCGAGCGGGGTGTGTTCATCAACAGCCCGTCGGTCCGCGATCCGGATGCCTGCCTGGCACCGGATGGGGAGCACACGCTGCAGGTCCTCTCAGGATGGAGCTACGAGAGCGTGGAGCAGTGGGCGCCACTGCGTCCGGACGAGCGCGGCGAGGCGTACGATCGGTTCAAGACTGGGGTGACCGAGACGCTCGTTGCCGCGGCGGAACGATACGTACCGGGCTTGACCGGACACGTGACGCACATCGATTGCGTTACACCGCTCGACTGCGCAGAGCGGGCGCGCGCCGTCCGAGGAGGGATCTACGGACCCGCCCAAGTCCCCACCCAGATGGGGCCAGGCCGATATCAGTCGCTCTCGTGTGGTGTCGACGGGCTGTTCCTCGCCGGGGCGGGGACTTTCGGGTGCGGCCTATTCTACTGTGCCGCAAGCGGGTGCGCCGCAGCCGACAAGAGCCTGGCCTATCTGGGGTGCTGAGCGTGCTACGTGTGTCCGGTGCACCGCGGCCGGACGCACGACTGGTGCGCAGTCCGGCGCGCCCGTCCTGAGCGATTCCAGCCGCTTACCTACTGCCCGACTCCCAGCCGCGCGATGAACCCCGCGTCCATCCAGTAGTTGTCGTCATTCTCGCTGTTGAAGAACAAGTAACGACCATCGGGCGACACGATGGGGCAGATTCCACCCATCGAGGCGATCTGCTCGCCCAGGTTCACCGGTTCCGTCCAATCGCCATGCGTGTCTGGAAAGCTGATCCACAGGTCGGCAAACCCGTGGTTGTCGGGGTGCCGAAACCGTGTGAACAGGAGATAGCTGCCGTCCGGTGCGATGAAGGGCATGCTCTCGTCCGTGTCACTGTTGATGTTGTCACCCAGACTCACCGGTTGGACATACCGACCGTCGACGTAGCGTGACACGTACAGGTCGCCGCGGCTCCCTACGTACACGCTGCCGTCCGCGGCCAGGGAAAACCCCCAGTGCAGTTCCAGCGTGTTGGGGCCGCCATCGATGAGGCGAGGGTCCGACCACCCACTCGGCGTGCGGTCTACGTACCAGATACGCTCTTCCCTCCCATCACTCCCGGCCGCTGCTCGCCTGGACAGGAAGTACAGGCGATTGCCATCCGGCGCGTAGATCGGGACGTCGTCACCCCATCCCAACTGTGAGAACGGAGCGGGACCGGGCTCGGTCCACCGTCCACCCTCGATGCGCGAGAAGAGAATGAGGCCCTGGGAATACCCCGCTTCCTGAAGGGCGATCTGGGACGACCAGAACGCTTCGTCTCCCATCGGCGAGAACGCGATGGTCCCGTGTTGGAACCGGTGCGTGGATACGATGTCCGGGGCGAACAGCGCGGGCCGCTCGCCGGGAACCGGGGGCTCCTGTCCCATGTACGGCCCCTCTAACAGCGGGAACCGTCGCGGTGCGGCATCCGCGCCTGCTTCGGCCAGCACTTCAGCCATCGCCGTCCGTCCAACCGACTGCGCCGTGTTGAGGGCAGTCTCGCCGCCTTGGCTGCGTGCATCGACGTCCGCGCCGCCGGCTACGAGAGTTCGGGCTGCGTCCTCACGCCCCAACTCGGCGGCGTAGTGCAGTGGGGTGCGACCGTAGCGATCCCGTTCGTCGGCATCAAAGCCCTCGTCCAGCAGTCGGGCCACGATCGCCGCTGAGCCGCCCTGGCTCGCCGAATGGAGCAGGGAACCGTCGTTCTCATTCCGCAGGTCGAGATCCACCCCTGCGTCGACGCACAGATTGAACAGCCGGTCGAGCCCTTTGTCGGCAGCGAAGACGGTGATCATCTGCCTGTCCCGGGTTGCCGGTGGCGGGAGCTCGGCGCCGTAATCCAGCAGCAGGTTCACCAGGTCGGCGAAACCGCGCCATGCTGCCAGGTCGAGCGACGACTGCCCCGAGCGATCACGCGCGTCGACCTCCGCGCCGGCATCGATGAGCACCTGGGCCATGCCCGGATCCCCGGTCTCGCGAGCCACGATGAGCAGCGGCGTCCGTCCCCAGCGGTTGCGGGCCTCGAGGTCCGCACCGTTTGCGATGAGCCACTCACCCATCGCCGGCTGACTGCGCCACGCCGCGGAATGCAGCGGGGTCTCGCCGTCCTCCTCACTGGCGTCTATCGCTGCACCGCTACGCAGCAGCATGGTCGCCGCGCCGATGTGCCCGCGCGCCGCCGCGTAATGCAGTGCCGTGCGGCCGTTGGAGTCGCTGACGTGCGCGAGCTCCGGATTGGCTGCCAGTAGATCACGCACCCGCTCCAGGTCGCCCTCGCGGGCGGCGTCGAAGATGCTCTGTGCAGAGAGCGCAGTGGCGGTAAGCGACAGCAGAACGAGGACGGTGAGCCAACCGGTGCGGGTGGCGGATGAGCGCATGGTGATCTCCAGCTCGGAGAGTGGTCCTGGTCGTGCACGTGGGCGCAGGGACCCTACGATCATGGGCGGATGGAGGTTGCAGGTCGCTGTTGTATGGCGGTCCTGATTGCGCTGTGGACTGCGGCGCGAGCGGGGCTCATCTCTGACGCGCGGTTGGGATCGAGCTCCGTGGTGCGGCTCGCCGCATACGCAACCGTTGTCTGGCGTAGTCGCCATGTCGCTCATGGGTGGGATGTCGGAGTCTGCGCGGCAGCACAGCGCGGTGCCGCCCGGGCCGTACTCGGCCACCGCCTCACGGGTGTACCGCCCTACCGCCGTCCCACCGCCCCCAATGGCACCGCAATCAGCGTGAGTGTCGCCGCGGTCACTGTGCCGAGGATGACGGCCAGGCCGAACCGTTGAGTAGGGGGGAAGGCAGAGAGGCCGAAGATCCCGAAGCCGGCGCAGATGATGAGGCTGGCGCCGACGATGGGGCGCCACAGCTGCGCGCGCGCCTCGAACCACGCGTCGGCAGGAGCGATGCCCGCGATCCGCAGCCGGCGTGCCCGCACCGCGAGGTGAATCATCGAGTCGACCCCCATCGCGAGCGATACGTTAACGGCGGGCGACGCGATCATATCCACGGGAACGCGCAGATGGCCCAACGTTCCGAGGATGATGAGGGGAATCGCTGTCAAGCACGGCACCATCACCGCCGAGGAGCGAGGGGTGCGGGACACCACGAACGCGACCGCGATGAACAGCAACAGCAGCCCTCCGATTGCGGTACGGAGACTGTTGGCGATCAAGTAGCCTAGCTGTGCTTGGAGATCGTACAGGCCTCCGACCATCACCACGTCCAGGCCGGAGGCGCGCGCGTAGCCCTCCATGCGCTCGATGACGTCCGCGCGCGGCTCGTCTCTCCCGGCTTCCCGCATCCGCAGGAAGAACAGCCCCTGCGTGTGGTCCGCGGTAACGAAGCTGAGTGCGATTCGATCGAGCCGGGGGCTCTCGAGGATGGCGAGCAACTGACGCCAGCTGAGGAAAGAGGCAAGCGGTGCCCGTTTGGCATCCGCCAGCAGCACAGCCGGCGAGAGCACGACCCCGACCGATGAGTCGGCTTCGAGCGCTTCCTGCAACGTCCACATCTTGTCGTACGCGGCGTCGGTGTGGAGCGGGCTGTCGTCCTCGTTCCGTACGACCAGATTGAGCGCGCTGCTCCCTCCGTCGCGGTCGATGGCGTCGAGCCCGGCACGAATGGCACTGCCCCGCGCGAAGTAGGACAAGAGGCTGGGATCGGTGCTGAGCTGACGGACGCCGAGCCCGGCGATCACCGCCACGATGCCCAATCCGATCAGCCAGCGGCGTGCGTGCCCCGTGGGCAGGATGGCGCCGAGCTTGCCGGCGTCCGGTACTGCCGCACCGGAGCCGGACCGGGCGGTGGCGCTGCGAAGAAAGGCGGGGTAGAGCCCGTACGCCACAGAGAGGGCGGTGAGCGTACCGATGGCGCCCGCCGTGCCCAGCTCGCGCAACGGTTTCGCCGACGCGAGCAGGAGGCTCAGGAACCCGCACAGCGTCGTGAACATGCACCAGAAGGACGGGACGATGGTGACACGTACCGCGGAGCCGACTGGCTCAGATTCGTCCGGCTGGGTGCCGGCGCGGGCCGCCTGCCAGTTGGAGGTGAGGAAGACTACGTGCGACAGGGTGAGCACGAACACGATGGTCGTGATGTTCGCCGTGAGCAGGCCGATCGCGATCCCGCCCAGCTGGGCGAGCGACAAGGTGAGCGCACAGGCGGTCAGGCACGAGGTCAGCGCGCCCAGGACGATGTGCGGCCGTCGGTAGACGGCGCCGATCACGAGGCCGAAGACCAGCAGGGCCGCGGAGCTGAACACGGCCAGGTCCCGCAGCAGGCTGCGCCGGATCAGCTCGACGACGTAGGGTACGCCGGACAGTTGAAGATCCAGCTCGGGACCGCTGTGACGCGCCACCGCGGCTTCCACTCGCGGCACGAGCGTCGCTGGGTCCGTGCCGTCCGTGCTGATGACCAGGTTCGTCGCCGCGCTGTCCGGAGTGCGCAGCAGGCGCGACCAGAGTGGGCTGGTGGCGGCGTCCTGATTCGCGATGCTGTACACGGCGAGAATGCCGGGCACACCCTCGAGATCCGCAGTCAGGTCGGCGATGGCCGTTCCATACGACGCTGCTACGAGATTCGGCGCTTCGGCCCGTACGATGACCTGCGGCGGCGAGGGGAAACGCCGGTCGATCGTGAGCGATGCTTGGAGCTGCGGGTCGGCTTCCGAGAAGAAGAACTCACTCTCGACCCGAGGGGTGAGGTCGACCCAGAGGGCCACCACCAGGATGCTGAGGCCGGCGATGCCGATGTTCACCCACACGGCGGGGATGGGGTGCCACCGCGCGTGGCGAGATCCCTCCGTCACGAGGCGCGCCTCTGACCGGCAGCCCTTGGCGACCGTCGCCGCATCACGTAACCTTGGCAATCAGCGGCCAAGGGAGACACCGAACATGTTCGTGAGATACTGCATCGCCGTTGCGGCTGCCTTCGTGATCCTCAGCGGGCCAGCCGCGGGCCAGGAAACGCCCGATGCTGCCGTCCGTGCCGCGATCACCGAGACGCTTGCCGCGTGGACAGCCGGTGACTTCGAGCGGCTCGCGCGGTACTACCGACCCGACGCACGAGGCTTCCTCTTTGGTGGCGGACCGCTGGCAAAGGGCTTCAACGCAGCGGCACTCCAGGCGGCCTATGAGACCGGGTTCCGCGCCACGTTCCAGGTGCGCGGACTCGACGTCAAGGTTCTGGGTGATGCGGCCATCGCCGTCGCCTACCTGGACGGCACGCTCACGATGCCAGGCGGTGAGGAGGAGTCGGGCTCCTGGCGCTACTCCGAGACGCGGGTCCGGGATGGCGAGCACTGGCAGATCGCGCAGTATCATTTCTCCAAGGTGATGACTACGGCACCGTAGGCCGTCCTGCACGCGATGTGTGGAGCCTGCAATATCGGGTGGGAGCACGGTCACGTCCACGCGCGTCGTGGCGGCTGCCCGAGACCGTTACCGGCCCGTCATGCAGGAGCTTCTCTCCCTGCCGCGGACTGGAGGCGGTTCACGACGGACACTCGGGCCTTCGCCGCGACCCCCGGCAGTCCCGTTTCCGGCTGAAGCTCACTGCCATACCGGATAACTGCGATCCGCTATCGCGGAGCGCTGGCTCTGGCTTCTCGCTGCCGCACGCCCTATCGTAGCAGCAGACCAGCTCGGGATGGTGGGCCGTGCCCAATCTCCTAGAGCGTCTCCGATCTGCCCTGTCTGATCGGTACACGGTCGAGCGCGAGCTCGGCCGCGGCGGGATGGCAATCGTCTATCTCGCCGAGGACGTGAAGCACCACCGCCCGGTCGCCATCAAGGTGCTGCAGCCGGAACTGGCCGCGGCACTCGGCCCCGAGCGGTTCCTGCGGGAGATCGAGGTCACCGCGCGGCTGAATCACCCGCACATCCTGCCGCTGTTGGACTCCGGCGAGGCCGCCGGGCTCCTCTTTTGCGTGATGCCCTATGTGGAAGGGGAGTCGCTGCGGGAGCGGCTGGAGCAGGAGAAGCAGCTGCCGCTGGAGGAGGCGCTGCGGATCGCGGCCGAGGTGGCCGATGCCCTGAGCTTCGCCCACGGCCACGACGTGCTCCACCGCGACATCAAGCCGGAGAACATCCTGCTCGAGGGGGGGCACGCGGTGGTGGCCGATTTCGGCCTGGCCCGCGCCATCAGCGCCGCTGGGGGCACACGACTCACCGAGACCGGGATGGCGGTGGGGACGCCGGAGTACATGAGCCCGGAGCAGCCGCCGTTCACGGGCCCGACGATCGAGAGTGTGGCGCGGCAGCATTTGTCGGCTCCGCCACCGTCGGTGACGCTGCTGCGGGCGGCGCTGCCGGCGCAGATCTCGCAGAGCCTCATGCGGGCGCTGGCCAAGGCGCCGGCCGATCGGTTCCACTCGGCGGCCGAGTTTGGAGGGGCGATCGCGCCGCACGGCGCGGTCACGCCGAGTGGGGACGTACCCGTGGAGCGCCGAGCCATGCGTCGCCGGGTGGTGGTCGGGGGAGCCGCGGTCCTTGTGGTGGCGACGATCACACTGGTTGCCAATGGGCTGCTGAGTCCGCGCGGGCGGGGAGCGGGATTCGACCGCAATCGTGTTCTGGTCGTCGCATTCGCTGACCAGAGCGGTCTGGGGGAATTCCAATCGCTGGGTAGTTGGGCGCAAGACCATGTGATCCAGGTGCTCACCGAGGCAGGATTCGCGGAGGTGGTGGATCCGCAAACGGCGCTGGCATCGTCGCGCAACCTAGCAGCTGCGGGAATCGCCTCAGGCCCCGGGGACATCCAGGCGCTGGCGGATCAGGCACGCGCGGGAACTGTGGTGTCCGGCAGCTACTACGCCGAGGGCGATTCCCTCCATATTCAGACCCGTATCACCGACGCCAGTGACGGCAGGTTGATGGGAACGGTCGACCCCATCATCGGCTCTATCGGCGCGCGTTCGGAGCTGGTCACTCGCCTCGGGCAGCAGGTCGTGGCGGCACTCGCCCCGCTCCTCGACCAAGAGCTCGGCTCCTTTGAACCCACAGTGCGACCGGCGGCGTACGAGGCCTACGAGGCATACAGCGAAGGTCTCTTCGCATACGTTCGAGCGGATTGGTATGGCGAAGACGCCATGCTCGATGCTGCGCGTCATTTCGAGCGCGCAGTGGTTGTGGACCCGACGTTCTCTCGTGCGCGGCTCTGGGCTGCACAGACCTACTTTCGTATCGCCTTCGGGGCAGACGGATGGTCTCGCCACGCGAAGGCGGAGTCCCTGATCGCGCCGCTCGTCGAGTCTCGCGAACAGTTGAGCCGGTACGAGCGCTGCCGCCTGGACTACGTCATCGCGTTGGGACGATTGAACGACAGGGCCGCTCTCTACGATGCCGCTCGCTGCATGGTGGACGCTGCGCCGGGCTCGGACGACGCGAAGCGCGAGCTTGCCTTGCAGTCAGCGTCCCCCAGGGAGCGCATGGGACTCATGAGGGAGCTCGATCCCGACCGCGGTCTGATGAGGCAGTGGGGCAACTACTGGTGTGTGCTCAGTCAGGCATACGGAACGCTTGGTGACTATGAGGCGGACTTGGAGGTAGCCCAACAGGGGCGTGAGCGGTTTCCCGAGACTCCTCATCGCCTCATGCATCAAGCCCGCGCCTTAGCGGCGCTTGGGCGGTCCGCCGAGGCGGCAGCGGTTGTGGAGATGATGCGGTCGCTACCCTCACGGGAGCGATTGGGGTATTGGATCTATCAGACTGCCCACTGGATTCGGCCATACGGGCATCAAGCTTTGGTGGACGAGACGCTGGATGCGGCCATCGCATGGTACCGGTCGCGGCCCCAAGACACCGAACAGTCGCGGGCGGAGCTGGCCGACCTACTGTATGAGGCCAGGCGATGGGAGGACGCGCTGCAAGTGTACCAGGCGCTGGCCGAGCAACATCCGGAGAACTCCGGTTATCTTGGGGCGCTAGGCCGCTTGGCTGTACGACGCGGTGATCGGGAAGGGGCGTTGCGCGTCAGTGGGGAGCTCCGGACAGCGCAATATCCCCCCATCGGAACGGTGAACGCCGTGCTGCAGCGCGCCAGGATTGCGGCGTTGCTCGGCGATCGGGACGAGGCAGTGACTTTGGCCCGGACCTTCGTGTACCAGATGCCGAGTAATCTCGATGGTCGTCACTTGCGCGTCGACATCGATTTCGAGTCCCTACACGACTACCCACCGTTCCAGGAGTTGATGCGGCCGAAGGGGTAGCTAGTCTGATCGGCAGCGAGAAGCGCATGGCAATCGCAGCCGGGGAGACGGCATGAATCAACTGGGGACACTCAGTGCTGTCGTGCTCCTAACCGCTTACGCGCTCGACGCGCAGGGTGAGGCCACCCTTGACTCGCTCCGCCGCGTGGCGGAATGGTTGCCGCTGTTCGCGACACACGACGTGCTCGAGCTGCGCATCGTGGCGCCACTGGCCACCATCCTCGCCGACCGCAGCCAGGAGAGCGAGTACCATCCGGGCACGCTCGCCTACGTCGACGATGGCGGGGATTCCGTCGTGCTCGACATCCGAGCGAAGACCCGTGGGCACTTCCGGCTCCAGCCGCGGATCTGCGACTTCCCGAGCCTGCGCCTCGCCTTTCGATCGGAGCAGGTCGGACCCACCGTGTTCGCCGGCCAGGACCGGGTCGCGATGGTGTCCCACTGCCGGGACGACGATTCCGACTACGAGCAGTTCGCGCTGCAGGAGTATCTGATCTATCGCTCGTTCAACGAGCTGACCGACCGGAGCGTGCGTGTGCGACTCGCCCGCGCGACCTATGTCGACACCGACGGCGAGCGCGACTCGCTGACGCGGTACATGTTCTTCCTCGAGCCGTTCGACATGGCAGCTGCCCGCCACGGCTGGACGATCCTGACGGTGCCAGCCGTCCCGCCGAGTGAGCACGACCCGTTCGGGCTGCCACTCGTCGAAGTCTTTCAGTTCCTGATCGGGAATACGGACTGGAGTCCCTTCGAGAAGTCGACCGACGGGCACTGCTGTCACAACGGCAAGCTCATCGGCACGATGGCCGGTCCCGTGTTTCTCCTGCCGTACGACTTCGACTGGTCGGGTGTGATCTCGGCGCCGTACGCGAAGCCGGCACCGGAGGTCGGGGTGCGGACGGTGCGAGAGCGACGCTACTGGGGCATCTGCCGCCCCGCCGAGGAGTTCGCGCCGGTGTTCGAGCGCTTCAACGACCGGCGGCAGGCCATCTACGCGCTGTGGCGTGGGCAGGAAGGCCTCGAACAGCGCCGCCTCGAGCGCACGCTCGACTACTTCGACGAGTTCTACAAGATCATCAACCACGAGCGGAGAACCCGGTACGAGATCGTGACGCAATGCCGGGACATGTCGTACCTGGAGGATCACGTCCGCTGACGCGTGCGACAGGGCGAGGTCCGATACCGAGGTGACGGAGGCAACGATGGGAAAGGACCTTTCCGGGGTTTCACGCAGGCAGTTCATCAAGACGAGCGGTGGCGCCGTCGCGGCCTCGGTGATGGCCGCGGCACCGCTGACCGATCCGGCCGTGCTGTCCCACCTCCAACGTCCGGCCAAGATGCGCTATGCCCTCGTCGGGACGGGCATTCGGGGCATCACCATGTGGGGCCGCGACGTCGCCCGGGACTACGCCGATGCCGTGGACATCGTCGGCCTGTGTGACATCAACCCGGGCCGGCTCGCGTTCGGGAAGGAGTACATCGGGGTCGAGTGCCCGACCTTCACCGACTTCTCGCAGATGCTGCGCCAGACCCGCCCCGACACGCTGTGCGTCACCACCATGGACAGCACGCACGACGAGTTCATCGTCAAGGGCCTGGAGGCGGGTTGCGACATCGTCACCGAGAAGCCGCTGACCACGGACGAAGACAAGTGCCAGCGGATCCTCGACGCCCAGGCGCGCACCCGGAAGAACGTCACCGTCACGTTCAACTACCGCTACTCGCCGCATCGCACGAAGATGAAAGAGCTCCTGATGGACGAGCGCATCGGCCGGCTCACGTCCGTCGACTTTCACTGGTACCTGGACGTCGACCACGGGACGTCGTACTTCCGCCGTTGGCACGGCAAGGAGCGCTACGGCGGCACGCTGTTCGTCCACAAGGCGACGCACCACTTCGACCTGCTCAACTGGTGGATCGACTCGGAGCCCGAGGAGGTGTTCGCGTACGGAGCGCTGGAGTACTACGGACACAACAACGCGTTCCGCAACACCAACTGCCGCGGCTGTCCCTACGCCGGCCAATGCCGGCATTACTGGGACATCACGCAGGACGACTTCCTCATGCGACTGTACGTGGACCACGAGCACCACGACGGGTACCTGCGCGACGGATGCGTGTGGTCGAACGAGATCGACATCTTCGACAAGATGGCCGCGCAGATCCGCTACGTGAACGGGGTGCAGGTGAGCTACTCGTGCACCACCTACTCGCCCTACGAGGGGTATCGCATCGCCTTCAACGGCACCAAGGGCAGGATGGAGGCCTGGATCAAGGAGCGGCAGCCGTGGCAGGCGGAGGACTACGACGAGATCCGCGTGACCGACAACTTCGGCGACACAGAGCTGATCCGCATCTCCCACGCCGAGGGCGGACACGGGGGCGGCGACACGCGGCTCATGGATCGCGTGTTCAGAGATCCGACGGCGCCGGACCCGTACGGGCTCGCCGCCGGTGTCCGAGATGGAGCAATGTCGATTCTCCTCGGCATTGGCGCGCGCACCAGTGTCAAGACCGGCGAGCCCATGAAGATCGCGTCGCTGACTACACTGAAGCCGCGTCGAGAACGCGGATGACCGCCGTCGTCCGCTCCGGGAGTGGCAGCCGGTGTGGGTGCACCAACGTGTTGCCCCTACCGGAGGACACGGAAGCGGCGCTCAGAGCGTGACGCCGGTCTTCCAGATGGCGATGTCGCGGTAGTCGTTCCGCTCGTTTGCCGTCTGCCGGCGTCCGCTCGCGACCTCGAGGAGCAGGGAGTAGAGATCCGCCCCGAGATCGTCCATCGTGGCGTAACCGGACTCAAGCCGGCCCGCGTCGAAGTCGATCCACTTTGGCTTCCGCTCGGCGAGCGGGGTATTCGACGCGATCTTGATGGTGGGCACGGGTGCGCCCAGCGGTGTGCCTCGGCCGGTCGTGAAGAGAATGACGGTCGCACCGGCCGCGACCAGCGCCGTCGTCGAGACGGCGTCGTTCCCCGGCGCCTCGAGCAGCGCGAGGCCCGAGCCGCGCATTCGCTCGCCATAGCGCAGCACGCCGGTCACGGCGGCGCTGCCGCCCTTTCGCGTGGCGCCCAAAGCCTTCTCCTCCAGCGTGGTCAAGCCCCCCTCGACGTTGCCGGGCGAAGGGTTCTCGTAGATCGGACGGCCGTGCGCCGAGTAGTACTGCTTGAAGTCGTTCACGAGGCGCTCGATGTCCCGGAACACGTGCTCGTCCACCGCACGGTTCATCAATGCCTGCTCGGCTCCGAACATCTCCGGCACTTCGGTGAGGACGGCAGCACCACCCTCCGCCGTGATCCGATCGGCGATGCGTCCCACCAGCGGGTTGGCCGTGATGCCGCTGAAGCCGTCCGAGCCCCCGCACTTGAGTCCCATGACGAGATCGCTGGTGCGGTGCCCCGCGCGACGATCGTGCTGCATCCGCTCGACAACCTCCCCCACCAGGGCCACGCCGTGCTCCACCTCGTCGCTCACGTCCTGGGAGTTGAAGTGGCGGATACGCGATCGATCGATGTCGCCGGCAGCCTGCAGCAGACCGTCGATCTGATTGTCCTCACATCCCAACCCGAGGAGGAGCACACCGCCGGCGTTCGGATGACCGATCAAGCCGGCCAGGATGCGCCGCGTGGTGTCCAGGTCGTCGCCGGATTGGCTGCACCCGTACGGGTGCGCGAACGTGTGGATGCCATCGGTGCCCTCGCCGAATCGCTCGCGGCAGATGCGGGTGATCCGTTCTGCCGAGCGGTTGACGCACCCGACGGTATTCACGATCCACACCTCATTGCGCGTGCCCACCGTGCCGTTCGCGCGGCGGTAGCCGTCGAAGGTGCCGCCGGCACTGGCCGCTTGTGGTGGCCCCTCGGACGGTTCGTAGCGATACGTCACCACACCCTCCAAGTTGGTGCGCATCGTTTGGGTGTGGAGCCAGCCTCCCCGCGTGACCCGACGAGTGACCGAGCCGATGGGATGGCCGTACTTCACCACGAGTGCACCGGGCTCGAGATCGGCAAGCGCGATCTTGTGGCCCGCCGGCACGTCCTCCTGCACCGGGAGTGCGTACCCATCGATCATCAGCTCCATTCCCTCGGGCAGCGGGTCCAGCGCAACCGCGACGTTGTCGGAGGGATGCAGCTTGAGCAGGTGGGGTGCCATGCGTTCGCTCGCAGTCATTGCCGTGCGTGGCTCGCGCGGCCTGGCAGACCAGGCTGATTTGGCCTAATATAGCGCCGGTCGGCCGTTCGGCTGCGCGATGCGCCTCGTCGCGCGGTGCAGCCATCGCCATCCTCTTACGACGCGCTCCGAGGCTCCGCTCAATGGATCACAATCCGTTCGATCTCACGGGACGCACGGCGGTGGTCGTCGGCGGGACATCCGGGCTGGGGCGGGCCATCGCGCACGGTCTCGCCCATGCCGGGGCCGACGTGGTGGCGACGGCCCGTCGTTCCGATCCTGTCGCCGCTACGGCCGGCGAGATCGAAGCGATCGGGCGCCGCACGCTCAGGATCACCACGGACGTGAAGGACGACGCCTCGCTCGAGCAGCTGCTCGAGGCGTGCGTCACCGAGTTCGGACACGTCGACGTGCTGGTGAACTGCGCCGGTACCACGAAGAAGGTTGCGGCCCAGGACATGGAGCGGGCCGACTGGGATCGGATTCTCGACGTCAACCTCACCGGAACGCTCCGCGGCTGCCTGATCTTCGGCGCGCACATGCTCGAGCGTGGATCGGGCCGCATCATCAACATCGCGTCGCTCGCGTCCTTCTTGGGTCTCTATCAGGTGGTTGCCTACGGCGCGAGCAAGGGTGCCGTCGTCTCGCTGACCAAGGCGCTGGCGGTGGAGTGGGCGCCGCAAGGCGTGTGCGTGAATGCCATCGCACCGGGCGTGTTCCTGACGGACTTGAACCGCGACTTCCTCGAGGGGACGCCGCGAGGGAAGGAGCTGGTCATGCGCACTCCCATGAAGCGGTTCGGCGACGTAGATGAGATCGCGGGCGCCGCCGTGTTCCTCGCCTCCGACGCGGCGAGCTTCATCACTGGCGAGGTCCTCGTCGTGGACGGCGGCTTCCTTGCCAGCGGAGTCAACCAGTGAACCGCCCGAGCGAGCAAGCCACGCCGGCGCTCGCCGACACGCTCTATCGTGTGCCTCGGCGAGACGGCCTGCACCAGCTGCAGCGACGTGGTGCAGGTGGAGCCACGGCTCTCAGCAGCTGGAGACTGCGACTGCCTGCGTCCGGTAGCGAGACGTTCCAGTCCGAAGGCGACGAGGCCATCATGGTGCTGCAGCAGGGAGCAGCACGAGTGGAGGCGATGGAGCACGCCTGGACCGTGAGCCGCCGCGGCGTGTTCGACGAACCGGCCACCGCGCTGTACCTGCCGCCCGGGGTGGAACTCGCCGTGACTGCGAGCGCGCCACTCGAGGCGATCATCGTTACAGCGCCGGCAGCAGCGGGTGGTGAGCCGGTGTTGGTCGAATCGCATCAGGTGCAGGTCAATCACCGCGGCGCGAAAGATTACCGGCGCGAGGTGCACGACATCTTCGTGCGCGACGCCGTCGCGCAACGGCTCCTGGTGGGTGAGACGTTCAATCCGGCCGGCAACTGGAGCAGCTATCCACCCCACAAGCACGACGGCAAGGACGGGGAACCGCGACTGGAGGAGATCTACCACTATCGCATCGATCCGCCGCAGGGGTTCGGCCTCCAATCGCTCTATACGGCCGAGGGTGAAGCGGTCACGCACATGGTACGCGACGGCGATGCGGTGCTGATTCCCTACGGCTATCACCCGATCTGCGCCCCACCCGGATATCGGCTCTACTACTTGTGGGCGTTGGTGGGTGAGCGGCGCGCCCTCGCCGTGCATGACGATCCGCAGCACAGCTGGATTACGGCGACATGAGCCCGACTGGTAGAGGCCGGTGAAGGCAGGTCTGATATGAAGATCGTCGACGGACGCGTGGTGGTGTGCTCTCCCGGGCGCAACTTCGTCACGCTCAAGCTGTTCACGGACCAGGGGATCTACGGGCTCGGCGACGCAACTGTGAACGGTCGTGAGTTGGCCGTCGCGAGCTACCTGAACGATCACGTGCTCCCCGTGCTCATCGGACGGGACGCTCGTCGGATCGAGGACACCTGGCAGTACCTGTACAAGGGAGCGTATTGGCGGCGGGGACCGGTCACCATGGCCGCGATCGGGGCGGTGGACACGGCCCTGTGGGACATCCAGGGGAAGACGCTGGGCGTGCCGGTCTATCAGTTGCTGGGCGGTCCGTCGCGCGAGCGGGTGTTGGTGTACGGACATGCCAGCGGCAACGATGTGGACGGAACGCTGCGGGCCGTCGAGCACTACCAGGAACTGGGCTACCAGGCGATCCGCGTGCAGTGCGGTATACCGGGACTCGAAGGGACCTACGGGGTGGGGCGAGGCGACCTGTACTACGAGCCCGCCGAGCCCGGTCTTCCGCCGGAGCAGCGCTGGAGCACCGAGCGGTACCTGGACTTCGTCCCCGAGCTGTTCGAGCGAGTCCGCGGTGAGTTCGGATCCGAGCCGCTGCTCCTGCACGATGTCCATCACCGGCTCACCCCAATCGAGGCGGCGCGGCTCGGTAAGAGCCTCGAGCCGCATCGACTGTTCTGGCTGGAGGACCCAGTCCCGGGGGAGCTCCAGGAGGGCTTCCGGCTCATCCGGCAGCACACGACCACCCCGATCGCCGTGGGCGAGGTGTTCAACACCATCTATGACTGCGAGCAGCTGATCCAGGAGCAGCTCATCGACTACATCCGCACGGCGGTCGTGCACGCCGGCGGCATCAGCCACCTGCGCAAGATCGCGAGCCTGGCCGAGCTGTATCACGTGCGCACCGGCTGCCACGGTGCCACGGACCTGAGTCCGGTATGCCTGGCTGCGGCGCTGCATTTCGACCTGGCCGTGCACAACTTCGGCATCCAGGAGTACATGCGGCACAGCGAGGAGACCGACCG
>JBDHDN010000127.1:0-8991 GCA_039591485.1 Gemmatimonadota bacterium | reverse complement strand
GGGCGGCAGTGGTCTCGCAACCCCAACGCCAATCCGGTGAGCTAGCCGGGCTGGCAACACACGAAGCAGGAGGTGCACCATGAGGATCGCAGGAACCTTCGCTATCGCTGCTGCCGTTTTGGTGGTGGCCTGCAGCGACGGCACAGACCCGGGCACGCTTGACGCCGCCAAAGGCAAGCCGGATCTGACAGTTGAACAGGTATGTGAGTCGTTTCCCGCGAGTGGTTTCTACGCCGGTCTGAATGCGCTGTGCGCCGACACAGACGACGCAGCAATGTTTCTCTCGCGGAACAATGCTGATCGGGACCGCCGGGGGTTGATCGGCAAGCTCAACCGCGCGGGGCAGAAGTGCCTCGAGGACGGTGATGTATCCGGAACGGTCAGCAAGCTCGTGGAGTTCGAGGCGCAGGTGCTCTATCTGCGGAGCAGCGGGAAGATCGATGAGCCGGCTGGGGTGGATCTCGCCAAAGATGCGCGGACTTTGATTGACGGCTTCGATCCTGATCTCACTGATCCGCCCGTCACCTGTCCGGCAGGCTAGTCCGGACGTTGGCACGTAGCACAGTAGCACGTAGCACAGTAGGTGGAGTGTGAAGCCGTGGCGTGCCGTCGGCGCTCCTCGCGAATGACCGACGGCACCCGGCTGCATTCTGCGACGTTGAACCCTCGTCACGTGGCACTCGGCTACGGCCGACAGGCGACGGGATCGTCGTGGACGAGCAGATCCGGACCCTTCCGTCGGGCCGGCATCGCGTGCGAGGGGTGGCGCCGGGGCGTGAGGAGAGCGAGCCGCTGGTCGTCTCGGTGTTGACACCGTAGCGACGAAAGGGCCGACTGGAGCGGCACGCCGGATCGGGTGGTCCCGCCGGTCTGTCGTTCCCCTTCATCACGGCGTTCTCCGCGTTGGCCGCCGCAGTGCCGGCGTCACGTTCGATCCCAAGTGCTGCGGAGCATCACCCACGTCACCTAGCCTTCTCTGGCGCACCGAGGCACCTGCTGATACGTTAGCGCCGCTCTCGGTTTTCTCGCTGTGTCCCCTCGCCCGCAGTGAGGTCCGCCGTGTTCAGACGCATCGTCTCATTCGTGTTGTGTGCCGTACTCCTGCTCGAGACTAGCGCGTGCCACTCGACCAGGAGGCGTGCCGTCGAGCCTCAAGCCGTCGCGACCGAGCGTCGGCAGGACGAGTGGATCATCGCCCTCACCATGAAGTCGGGAACGGTGATCGAGTACCAGCGGGCGTCGCGGCGCGGGAATCTCGTCGCCACGGTGCGTCCGTGGATTGCCAACGACTCGGCCTATGCAGTCTTGAGGGACTCCACGCGCTTCGCCGCCCCACTGTCCGATGTCGAGCGTGTCTGGCTGGCCCGCCGGACCGGCAATGCCCTTGGAACGATCGGCGTCGTTGTTGGCGTGGTGGCAGGGGTCCTTCTCGTCGCCGCCATCGTGGTTGCGGCCACCAAGGAGTCGTGCCCGTTCGTGTACTCGTGGGACGGTGCGCAGTTCGTCTTCGATGCCGAGCCGTATGGCGGCGCCGTGACGGCCGGCCTCGAGCGGGATGATTACGCGGAGCTGGAGAATCTCAGGGCCGTCGACGGTGAGTATCGCATCCGCGTCACCAACGAGGTCAATGAGACCCAGTTCACGAATCTGTTCGAGATCTGGGCTGTCGATCACCCGACCGGCACACGCGCCGTTGCCGACGAGTGGGGGGGCATCCACACCCTCGCGTCACCGCTCCCACCAACCGCGGCGCGGGATGCGGACGGTCGAGATCTGCTGTCCTGGCTCGAGCAGACCGACCGCCGTATCTGGGAGCCCATGGCCGAACGCCGCGGAGATGGTGCCGTGCGCCAAGACATCGTGCTCACGTTCCCAAAACCCGAGGATGCCACGACGGCGAAGCTCGTCGCGAATGTTGCCACTGGGCTGTGGGGCTCGCACATGATCCGGGAGATGCTGGAACTGCGCGGGACGGCGATTGACGAGTGGTACGCGGCGATCGACGGGGACTCGGTGGTGCTCGATTCACTGATGCAGTGGAACTATCGCGAAGAGCTATACCTGCTGAAACTGTATGTCGAGGAACCGTCCGGATGGGAAGTACGGGGGATGCTTCCCGGTGGGGGGCCGTTCATTGCCGAGGACCGCGTGGTACCGCTCGATGTGTCGCATGCCACGGGCGACGAGCTGCGCGTGCGGATCCGCCCACCCCTCGGGTTCTGGGCGCTCAACTCCTTCGCCGTGGACTACTCGTCCGATGCGGACGTGCGCGTGACGCCGACCTCGCCGATTGCGGCGCACGATCATCGGGGACGGGACGTGCGGGCGCTGCTCATGACGGCGGACGATCAGTATCACGAGATGCCGGAGCTCGGCGACTGGGCGGAGGTGACGTTCCCAGCCGTCAGCGATCCGGAGCCCGGTCTAACGCGCACCATGTTCCTCCACAGCCGTGGGTATTACCGGCTGCATCTGTCGCAGGACGGGACGCCGCAGACGGCGCTGATCGACGAGTTCTTCGGGACGCCGGATGCAGCGGCGGTGTACGCAGTGGAGCGCTACGGCGCCTGGCAGGAGGCGGCGAGTCGCTGACGGGCATGCCGGCGTGAGCGCGCCCGCACGGAGCGTGTCTGCAACGGCTCGCGACGCCTGGGTGCTGGTGACCGGGGGGAGCCGCGGCATCGGTGCTGCCACGGCTCGAACGATGGCATCGCGCGGATGGCACGTTGCGGTTGCCTACCTGCGCAACGAGGCTGCCGCCGAGCGCGTGGCGGACGACGTGCGGAGCGCCGGCAGCCAGGTACTCCTCCATCGCTGCAACCTCACCAAGGCGGAGGAGGGCCGGCGGCTGATCGATCGCATTCGGGCTGAAGTGGGAACGCTGCGGGGGCTGGTGCACTGCGCGGGCCTGGGTGCCCCGGCGCCGGTGCTCGAGACGCGTCCGAATCGCTGGCGGCTGGCGTGGGAGTCCCACGTGGCGGCGTTGGTCGATCTCGTCTCGGCGGCGCAGGAGACGCTCGAGCCTGGTGCGAGTGTGGTGGCGGTGAGCAGTCTCGGGGCGAGGCGGGTCATGCCGGGCTATGGGTCGATCGCCGCCGCCAAAGGCGCGCTCGAGGTGCTGGTTCGCTACCTGGCGGTGGAGCTCGCGGATCGCGGGATCAACGTCAACGCCGTCTGTGGTGGACCGGTTGATACCGACTCGCTGCGGAGCTTCCCCTTCTTCGCAGCGGTGGAGGCCGAGTGTCGGCGACGTCCGTGCGGCAGGCTGGGGATGCCGGACGATCTCGCGAAGGTGATCGCTCTCTTGCTCGATACCGATGCGGCGTGGATCCGGGGTCAGGTCATCGTCGCGGACGGCGGCCTGAGTCTGGTGTAGGCATGCGCCACTTCTGGGTGGACCGTATCACGGAGTTGGAGCTCGGGGTACGCGCGGTCGGGCTCAAGACCGTCTCCCTCAGTGAGGACGTGCTGCACGATCACTTTCCCGGCAATCCGGTCTTCCCGGGAGTGCTGCTGCTGGAGGGCATGGCACAGACCGCCGGCGTGCTGTTGGCGGACTCGTCCGGTGGCACCAGGGTAGCGATCATGGTCTCATTGGACCGGGCGCGGTTCTCCGCATTCGCGCGACCAGGCGACGTGGTCCGGTTTGCGGTGGAGATCGAGTCACAGAACGACGACGGCGCGCGCGTGCGAGGTGAAGCGACGGTCGACGGGAGGGCCGTCGCCGCCGCACGCTTCACGTTCCGCCTGTTTCCGACGGGCGACGTCATCCCGCCCACCTATCAGCCACACTGGGAGCAAGTACGGGCGGTGTGGCGTGGGGACTATCCGAGTCCGGACCGTGGGTGAGCGCGTCGTGATCACCGGGCTCGGCGCGGTGACTCCGCTGGGTGCGGGGATCACCGCGCTCTCCCACGGCCTGCGACAGGGTCTGAGCGGCGTGGGACCACTCACCTCCTTCGATTGTACGGGATTCGATGTCCGCATCGCCGCACAGGTCGACGACGCGGATGCCGACCTCGGGACGTTCATCGAGCAACCCAAACTCACCAAGCACATGAGCCGGGCGGCCCTGTTCGGGGCGGCGGCGGCGGCCATGGCCCGCCGCGCGGCCTGCCTTGGCCGCGATGACGTCGATCCGCTGCGCCTCGGCGTCTCTCTCGGTGTCGGCGGCATGGGTCCGGTCGATCTGGACATGCTCGCTGGAGAGGCGCGGGCAGTCCTCGAGGCCGCGCGCGAGTCCGGATCGTTCGACTTCGATATCCCGGCATTCGCGAAGGCGTATCGGGCGATGACCAACCCGATTGCGGCGCTGCGGGGTCTGCCGAACCTCGCCGCGTCACACCTCAGCATCCTGCACGACGCTCGCGGACCGAGCAACACGCTGGCCACGGCCTGCACCGCGGGGACGCAGGCAGTCGGGGAAGGCGCTCGTCTCATTCGATCCGGAGCGGCAGACGTGGTGCTGGCCGGGGGAACCGATGCGATGATCAACCCGGTCGGCGTGCTGGGATTCAGCATGCTCGGCACGTTGTCGCGGCGGAACGACGACCCGACCGCGGCAGCCCGCCCATTCGAACGCGATCGGGACGGATTCGTGATTGGCGAAGGTGCCGGCGTCGTTCTCCTCGAGCGCGAGGCGTTCGCCCGCGCCCGCAACGCGCCGATCCTAGCGGAGGTGGCCGGGTACGCGGCGACGAGTGATGCCTACCGGATCACCGACGAGCGTCCCGACGCCTTTGGCGCCGCCTCGGCAATTCGTCTGTGTCTTGCGGACGCCGGTGTCGATCCGGAGGACGTCGACTACGTCAACGCCCATGGCACCGGCACGGTCATGAACGACATCACCGAGACCCGAGCGATCAAGCAGACGCTCGGGGCGCACGCGTCGTCGGTGCCGGTGAGCTCGACCAAGTCGATGATGGGGCACGTGCTCGCTGCCGCAGGTGCGGTGGAGGCGATCATTTGCGTGCTCGCCATGACTGAAGGCTTCCTGCCGCCAACCCTGAACTATCACACCCCCGATCCCGAGTGCGATCTGGACTGCGTGGCGAACACGGCACGACCGGCACGGATCGAGCTCGCGCTCAGCAACTCTTTCGGATTCGGAGGCCAAAACGCATGCCTGCTGATCCGTCGCCGGTAGCACGAGCGCAGTTGCCTGCACTCGTACGCGATATCATCGCCGAGGTGCTCATGGTCGCCCCGGAGGAGGTGCGTCCCGACACGGCACTCGTGAGAGACCTGGGTGCGGAGTCGCTGGATTTTCTCGATCTCTTGTTTCGGTTGGAAGAAAGCCTGGGCAGGACGATTCCGCCGGAGCGTTGGAACGACTACGTGCGGGATCGAACCGATGGCGAGGACCTCGCCACCGCAATCACCGCACAGTTGGTGCTCGAGTTCGCCGAGCGGGAGCTCTCCGGGGCCTAGCCCGTCGATAGGGATGCCGTGCTCCCCGGCGGCGTCCGCTGCCAAACGGATGAGCGGAGCGTACGGTGCCCACCGCCGCGCCGTTGGTCCGCCCGCCCGCCTGGCGTCTACCGCCGCGCCAGCTCCAGCGCGAAGTCGAGCGCCGGATCGCGCCCCGCGAGCAGGTCCTCGATCGTCGGCGTCACCTCGTGCTCAGGGATCAGGCCGCGATCGGTCGGCTCGTATCCCGAGACGGCGCAGGTGTACCGCATGAACGGGATGCGGACCCTCAGCCTGGTCTGGGGCAGGGTGAGGAGCACCCCAGCGCCCGACGTGTTGCCGTAGTAGCCTGCCGCTCCCTCCTCGCCGACGAAGGTCGCGCGGCCGAGGTGATGAACCACTGAGGTGAACTCGCCGGTGGCCGAGAAGCTCCCGCCGTCGATCAGGATGATCACCTCGCCGCCGAACACGGGATCTACCGGCTGCTTGGTCCCGAGGTTCGGGTGTCCGAGCACATCGTACACGCCGCGCCCGTTCCGGCGCACCGATGAATCGGCCATGGCCCACTCGGGCCGGTTGGTGTACTCCAGGAAGCTGAACCGGGGGGCGTTGATCTCGAGCGCGCGGTAGTACTCGAAGGGACGGTCCAGCAGGTGGGCGGCCAGGAGCATTCCAAAGGGATCCGTGCCCCCGCCATTGCCGCGCACATCGATCACGAGGCTGCCGCTCCCGCGCTCCTCCAACTCGGCGAACGTCTCCTGCAGGAACTGTGGGTAGTTGATCCCGGCCTGTCCGTACGTACCCCCGCTGAAAGTGCGCACGGTGAGCACCGGAACGTCGTCCGCCCAGGTGAGCTCGATCGGCGGACGACCCTCGGCGGCAGCCTCTTGCGGATACCGCTCCCCGAGCCGTTCCTGCAACTGAGTGTTGGTGATGCCCGGCACGGTGACGGTCGTTGGTGTGTCGGAGGGCGTCTGCCTGTAGTTGAGCGTGAACTCGGTGGTCACGCCGAACACGATGGTGTACAGCCGGCCGAACGTGGTTGGGCGTTCGAGACCCCGGCGGTACTTCGCCGTGCGGATTCGCCCATCCGAGGAGATGAACGGAAGCATCTGCGCGACGACGTCGGACATCGGCATCCCGTTTAGGTGGGTCACCTCGCTGCCTAATGGGATGCCCGGCGCATCGCTCAGATCCTGGAACAGATACGCGCGCTCAGCGACGAACCGCAGTGTGAACGGCAGCAGGATCGGCACGGTATCGAGCGCGGCCGACAACCCTTCCGACGGGCCGACACCGGTGTGCCCGTCGTTGACGCCGGCCACCACAGGACCGACGACCTGCAGGAACTCCAGTTCCGTCATGCCGTCACGCAGCCGGGCCTCGGCGGCCGCGAACATCCGGTCGATGTCATCCTTCGTGCTGTATCGGTACAGTCCGGCGTGCGCCTCCTCGAGGGCAGCGCGCAGGAGCGCGAAGTCCGCTCTGAGCGCCTCGACAGCGTAGGTCGGGCCGGAGTCGGGGTTCTGCGCAGAGCCGGATGCGGCGAACAGTACGCAACTCGCCAGAGCCGCGAGTCCCAAGGATGAGGTGCTGACAGACCTCGCGTGGCGAGGTGATGTCGTGGCCGCCGACATGGACGCCCCCTTCACGGATGGACAGATCGCAGCATCGCTCGGTTGTGGACCGTCGGTTCGATTCTACAGCGGTCCCGCCGGTTCGCCAACGATTCGCTCGGCGGACGCCCAGCCATCGGCGGCACGAAGGAAGCACCCCGTTCCCTTTCCCCAGCAACCGACCTCGCCTCGCCCCTGCCGCCTGCCGCTAGAACACGTACCCGAACCCGAGCGACAGCTGCGGTCCGCCATAGTTGTCGCTGCCGCCGATCGGCTGGTCGAAGTCGGTCATGAGCAGGTACCCAAGCCCGATCGACGTCAGGAAGTGGCGACTGAGCAGGAAGTCGATGCCCGCGCTCAGCTCGCCACCCATCGCGGGCTCGGCCCGCGTCTCGGTCGACAGCACCGTGCCGACCCGCGACGCCACCTGGCTGCCGATCACCGCTCCGACACCGGCACCCAGGAATGGACGAACCGAGGTGCCGTACGTGGAGCGCGGGAAGTAGTAGCGCGCTCCGAACAGGATCTGGCCTACCGACGCCGCCTCGCTCGAGACGCCTGATCCATCGATCTCCGTATCGACCTGGGCGAGCAGTCCCCCGACACTCAGGCGCACGGCCACGGCCTCGCTGAGCCAGTGTCCGTATGCCAGTCCGCCGAGGAACCCGGAGCTCCCGACGGTCGTGGCCAGGCCGCCGCTGCCGATCTCGGTGCGGACGTTGTTGATCTGGTTCCACACGCCGAGGCGTAGCTCGATCTGGTGACGCGAATCCATCAGCTGGCCCGCCAGCGGAGCGCTGATGGCGGCGAGGACAGCGGCAAGGATCGCAGTCGTCCGTGTGGTGCGCATACTCTCGCTCCTGTGCGATGTCGTGCGTGATGTCCCGGTGAACTACGGCTATATATACAGTATATAGAGTGCAGAGTTTCCGGTCTTTCCAGCCGATCCACCGCCCATCCACCGCGCGAAGCATGAGTTGAGCGGTCGCAATTCAGGCGCGGCAGTCGCGCCTCGGAGGGAAACCGGCGTCCGAGTCGCGCGTAGGGAGCGACGGCCTTGTGACGCTCGCATCATGCCGCGTTTGGGCAGTGCCCGAACCCGGTTCTCACCTCGCGACCGAGGACGCACGATGCTCCGATTCGCTCGCTCGATCGTTGCCGTCGCCGCGATGGCGACGCCGCTCTCCGCGCAGAGCCAGGCTCGCGACATCATGGCGGACCAGGCGATGGCGACCATCACCGAACAGGATTTCGCGACGAAGCTCGCGGCACTGGCGCACGACTCCACACGGGGACGTGAGACACCGAGCCCCGAGCTCGCACGCGCTACCGAGTGGGTCGCACTGCAGTTCGGGCGCGCCGGGCTCAACCCGGCCGGCGACGACGGCGGGTACCTCCAGGCGTTCCGGCTCCGGCAGGAACGGCTCGACTCGCTCTCCACTCTCACCGTCACTGCCGCCGGCGCTACGTCGAGCTGGGCGCTCGGCAAGGAGTTGGTGTACGTCGGGGGCGGCTACCCGGCAGAGCTGGCTGACGTGCCGGTCGTGCTCGCCATCGGCATCCCGGAGGACGGCACACCCGTGTTCGCCGACACGCCGATCGGTGGGGCTGCGATCCTACACGTGATCGGGCCCGACAAGCTGAGCGGTCGCTTCCTGAACCCCATGCTCCAGGAGGCAAGCCGAGGGGGTGCCGTGGCCCACATCGTGGCAAGCGAGATCCCGGCCGAGCTGTGGGAGGAGGTGCGTCCGGCATCCTATCGGAGCCGCTGGCAAGTGGTCGGCCTACCGGATGGCGACACGGAGCGCCGACTGGGATCCTACGCGATCCAGCTCCGCACGGCGGGCGACGTGCTTCGCACCGTCGGAGAGGATCCGACGACGCTGCTGACTCCGGGCTCGACGCGCGTGCGCCGTCTGGACGGAGTAGGGCTCTCGCTCACGCCACACCACACACCCGTGCAGGA
>JBDHDN010000126.1:0-9028 GCA_039591485.1 Gemmatimonadota bacterium | reverse complement strand
ACCGCGGCCGCACCGAGCCCACCACCGAGACGGAGGTGTTCGACGACGTCGAGACACTGATCGGCGACCGGAACGACAACCTCGAGGCGCTGCAAGGCCGCGAGTGGGATGCCGTCATCGACAACTCGGCCTCGATCCCACGCTGGGTACGCCAGACGGCGGAGCTACTCGAGAGCTCGGCACAGGTCTACCTGTTCACCTCGTCGCTCTCGGTGCACGCCGACAACAGCAGGATCGGCATCACCGAAGACGATCCGGTGGCCACAATCGAGGATCCCACTGTCGAGCAGGTGACCGGCGAGACGTACGGAGCGCTCAAGGCGCTGTGCGAGGAGGAGACCCGGAAAGCGTTCCCGAACGGGGCGATCATCGTCCGGCCCCACCTGATCGTCGGTCCCGGGGATCGCTCGGACCGCTGGACCTACTGGCCGGTCCGAATCGCACGTGGCGGGGAGGTGCTGGCCCCGGGGACGCCGGATGACCCGACACAGTACATCGACGCGCGCGACCTGGCCGAGTTCGACATCCACGTGATCGAGCAGCGCGCGACGGGAACGTACAGCGCCGTCGGGCCGCTCGCGCCGCTCACCATGGGCGGCCTGGTGCACGGTATTCGCGCCGTCGTGAGCAATGACATCACGTTCACATGGGTGGACGCCGACTTTCTCGCCGAGCAGGAGGTGCAGCCGTGGATGGAGATGACGGCCTGGCTGCCGCCGGTGGGAGAGACGGCGGGCTTCGCGATGTTCGACAATAGCCGTGCCGTCGCTGCCGGTCTGAAGTACCGACCTCTCGCGGTCACCGCGAAGGACACGCTCGACTGGTGGGAGACGCTGTCCGAGGAGCGGAAGGCGCGCCGGCGCGCGGGGCTCGCGCCGGAAAAGGAGCAGGCGGTGCTGAGGGCATGGCACGACAGAACGTGAAGAGCGCAGAGTGCAGAATGCAGAGTGACACCTGAAGGCGATCGTATGCTTCAACCTGCGTTCTGCACTCTGCTTTCTGCGCTCAACTCAGCCAGTTCCTCCTGCTTCATCCCGAGACCGAACCCGATCGCCGCCCACACCGCCGCGAGCGGCGCCGCTACCAGCGCGATCGCGCCGACGGATAGTCCGAGAGCCGCGAGGCCGTAGTAGGCCCAGCCGCTCACCAGATCGCCGCCGCGATACACCGCGGCGTCGAGGAACGCCTTCGATTTGTACTTCGCCTCCCGGCTCACCACGGTGAACAGCACCTCACGAGCCGGCTTGGCTATGCCGTACCGCCCGGAGCGGTAGGCGACCTGGAGTACCACCAGTACGGCGAGCAGCGGATAGATGCCGAGGCCAAGGAAGCCGAGGCAGACGACGGCGGGTACGAGTGTAAGGCTCAGGGCGAGACCAATCACGCGAATGAGTTGGGCCGTGATCACGACCTGCAGGAGGATCGTGATCACGTTGACGGCGAAGTCGATCTTGGCGTAAAACGCCGTCCGCACGGCCCGATCGGTGATGGCCTCACCCACGAGATGGGCCTGCTGGAAGTACAGCACCGTCGACGCGAAGGTCATCAAGGTGAGGTAGGCGGCGATGCCCAGCAGGTAGCGCGAGCGGAACACGGTGCGGATGCCGCTCAGCGCAGTCCCACGCAGGGGCTGATCGGCAGCGGGGCTCCGATCGACGCCATCCCCGTGCCGCCGGTGCAGCAGCATCACGCACCACGATGCGATCTCGAGCGGAACACAGGCCAGCACCAGCAACGAGAAGTGGGGCACGAGCGGCGCGAGGGTGGCTGTGACCGCCGACCCGGCAATGCCTCCGATTGACGCACCTACCGCGATGAACGGGAACAGCCGCTTGCCCTGTGCGTTGCTGAAGATGTCGGCCATGAATCCCCAGAACACCGTCACCACGAACAGCGCGAACACGCTCGCCCACACGTAGAAGACGCGGTCGATCCATGGCCGCGCGCTTTCCGGCAGCAGGTAGAGCGCCGCGTAGAAGGCCATCAGATTGAGAATGAAGAAGCGGTTGGTGAGCGGAACGAACAGGCCCCGCTGGTACCGCGACGCGACCCACGAGTAGAGTGGCACGGCGACGAGCATGACGAGGAACACGGCGGTCCAGATGATCTGGAGGTTACCGCGGTCCGCCGAGGAGATCTCGTCACGCACAGGGCGCAGAATGTAGTACCCGAGGAAGATGCAGAATCCGTAGGTCGTGGACCACAGCATGGCGCCGACCTCGCCGTCACGCACCGCGACAATCCGCTTGAGGATGTCGGTCAGCACGTCCGCACCAAGCGGTTATCCGTTTCCGGCTCCGTCATTGCGCGGCCGCGTGCCATGCGTCGAGTAGCTCCCGCTCCCGCTTGGCGGAGATTCCGGCCCTCATGTGCTGCTGCCGCTCAATTGGTCGTGAGGTGTGGTAGTCCAGCGTGTCCCTAGCCGTGACGGCAAGTGGGCGGTACGTGAGGCCGGCCTCGAGCGAGCGCGTGAGGTCGAATCGGTTGAACCCGACTCGATTGTCGCGAGCCGGCATCCACAACGGCATGTGACTGTAGGGCCGGACTTCGCGCTCGAGCAGGAAGTCCGTATCGACCCAGGTGAACGAGACCGGTGTCGCGGTGATTGACCGGATGCCGTACAGTAATTCCGCGTAGCTGAGCGGCGCCTCCGGTCCGAGGGCGTTGAACACTCCGGTCGCTTGTTGCTCCAGCAGATGGACGTACCATTCGGCGAGGTCCCGCACGTCGATGAACATGACCGGGTTGTCGGGCTCACCCGGTGCCAGCACCTCACCGCCGCGATCGATTCGGGCGGGCCAGTACGTGAACCGGTCGGTGTTGTCGCCCGGGCCCACGATGAGCCCGGGGCGGACGATCAGGGTGCGGTCGCGCATGGCCGCTTTCGCCTCGATCTCGCACAGCGTCTTGGCCTCGCCGTACGAGAGGTCGCGCCCCTCATCGATCCACGTGCGATCGACCTCGTACGTCGGGCCGTCCACATCCATGCCGACCGTGCCGAAGTCGGCGTAGACCGATCGGGTGGACGTGAACAGGTAGGTGCCGACACTGTCCTTCAAGAGTTGCGCCGAGTCACGCACCCACTTCGGGTTCGTGGCGGAGTTGTCGATCACCGCATCCCACGCTCGTCCCTTCAGGGACTCGAGGTCACCGTCCCGGTCGCCGATCAGGTTCTCGATGTTCGGGAAAAGGTGCGTGTTGGTGCGGCCCCGGTTGAAGATCGTGACGGTATGGCCGCCGGCCACGGCCGCCCGCACCACGTGCGGACCCAAGAAGCCCGTGCCACCGAGCACCAGGACACGGAGCGGCTTCGGGACGTTGGCTGGACGGTACCCCCAACCATGCGGTAGGCCGAGTCCGGCAACGGTGCTTGCGGCAGCGAGCTGAACGAACTCCCGGCGGGAGGTGGTCATGGTTGTCCCACGTCCGTTTCTCGGATGAACTGGATCAGACCATCCACATACGTGCGCTGATCGTCGTACATCGCCATGTGGCTTCCGTGGGGGCAGAACAGATAACGCCCGTTCGGAAGCTCGCCTGCCATCCACTCCATGTGTGCCGGGTCCATCGTGTCGTACTGGGCACCGACGACCAGTGTGGGGACCGTGATCGTGTGCAGATCGCCGGACCGGTCCCAGGGCTCGAGCGTTCCTCTGAGTCCCAGCTCGCTCGGTCCCTGCATCATGACGTAGATGTCCGCGTTGATGTGGGCGAACGCCCGGTTCACTGGATCGGGCCACGCGTCGAGCGGCATACGAAGGATGTGCTCGACGTAGTGGTGCTCCATGAGGAGCTCGAGGTAGTGCGGGTTGCTGAAGTCCTCGGCCGCCTCGAAGCGCTCGATCTCCGCGAGCACCGCCGGATCCAGCGCCGGTTTGAGCACGGAGTCGGCGTACGCGTTGTAGGCGGGGATGCTCGCCATCATGTTGGAGATCACGAGGCCCTTGAGGTGCCGCTGGTATCTTAGGGCGTACTCGATGGCCAGGATGCCTCCCCACGAGTGGCCGAGCAAGTAGAAATTGCCTGCGTCGAGACCGAGCGCCTGGCGCACCTGCTCGACCTCCTCCACGAAACGCGCGGTATCCCACAGGGCGGGATCGTCCGGCTGGTCGCTGTAGAACGACCCGAGTTGATCGTAGTAGTAGTACTCGATGCCGGCAGCGGGAAGATAGCTGTCAAAGGCCTCGAAGTACTCGTGGGTGGCCCCGGGACCACCGTGCAACAGCAGCAGCTTCATGTCGGGGTTGTTGCCGACGCGCTTGGTCCACACGGTGAAGCTGCCGACGGGCGTCTCGATCGGGATCAGCGTCACCCCGCCGCTCAGGGTATCGTCCCGGCCGGCAAAATCCAAGTAATCGGCCAGGGCCCGTCGGTCGGAGGGTACCTCGACAGTGCAGGCGTGCGCCGCCAGCACCGCGAGCACGAGCGGGATCACTCTGATCATATGACTCCCATCATGGAAGGAGCGGAGGCGCACACGTCGCGGCAGGTGGGAAGTTGTCACCGCTGTGCCGGTTGAGCCAGGGACGTCGGCGGGCCTGACGCCTCGGCTCCGTCAGCAGTATGCCGGCGCGGAGCGCCGCGACACCCAGCACAATGCGACCGACGAGCAGCACTAGGAAGTCGCCGGGCTCTTCATCGCGGCTCACTCACCCTTTGCCTGCGAGGCCGAAGGTCGTGCCGCTGCGCGCCTGTGCCACAGCGGCGACGAGCAGGATGACACCGACGGTGGCGCCGAACCGCAGGATCGTGAGCTGCCACTGCTGCACCGCTCACCGTTTTGCCGGAGGTGTGGCGGCATCCCGCTGACGGTGCTCGCGAGTCCGGTAGCCACCGAGCCCCGCCCACACAGCTGCACCGGCCAGGAGCAGCAGAATCCACTCGATCGGGATGCGGTAGCGCGGCATGTACGCCATGACGTAGTAGACGAGCGGGAAGCCCGCGAGCGGAATGAGCGTGACGACACGCTGTGGGTCGGTCATTCGGGACAAAGCGTGCCATGCACCGATGACGGCAAGCCCGGTGAGCAGTGTCGTCCAGAAGGCCATGAACGGATCGTGCAGCGGGCCGAGCCAGAAGTAGGCAATCCGGGCCACGGTGAGCCGCAAGAAGTCGCCAGGGTTCTCGCGGATCCATTGGACGGCCTCCACGCGCGCCTGCCGCATGTAGGCGATCTCACCCATGGCGCGCAGCTTCGCGGCCTCCGTCTCATCTGTCCGAGGGTGACGCAACGGCACGCGGGCCTGCGAAACATCGATGTCGGCGTGCGCACCTGCATGATTGCCCACCCGCAACTCGAGGCCAAAGTTGCTCCGCACGAAGAAGACCGTATCGAAGGTGTGATAGTTCCGTACGGTCCACGGAATGAGGGCCAGCAGTGCTCCCAGTGCCACCAGGGCCGCTGTGTGCCGGGTCCCCGGCGCCCGGCGCCACCAGATCTCGAAGCCCAGGCACCCGAGCAGGATCGGCAGTAGGGCCGGCTTGAGCAGGAAGGCGATACCCCACCCGATCCCGAGCAGCACCGATTGTGACGCGGAGGTGCAGGCGTCGGTCCAGCGCCTGACGAACGCCGCCAGCAGCAATGCCAAGACCAGGCCGGCCAGCGCCTCGACCTGCGAGAGCCAGTGGACCCAGACGGCGCCAGCCAATCCGGCGATGATCCCAGCCTGCCGGCCCACTCCGAACCGCTCGCCGATCGACGGGAGGATTGCGTACATCGCCGCGTAGAACGCCGCGCCCAACATCCACGCAACGACGCCTGCGGTGAGCGTCAGGCCGAACACGCGGTAGACCGCACTCAGCAGTACCGGATAGAGCGGCGGGACGTGCGCGGTCGGCCCGGTGGGCAGCGCGTACGGATCGGCGAACTCGCTACGGGTGAAGATCGCGTGGGCGATGGCTTCGATCTCCCAGCGCGTGTGCGGTACCAGCACGTCGTAGGGAACGAGCCTGACGAACGCGACCCGCAGCGCGAATGCGACGACGAAGATCAGGCCGAACGTCCATACCGCGTGGCGGGCAAGCCAATCGAGGGCATTGCGCAGCACTGCCCGCACGTCCCAAGCCGCGCTACCCGATAGAACACGATGGTCGTCATTGTCCATGCCGGGCCACCAGACGGCAGACGGTCTCTAAACCTGCGATTTGACCCGTGGCCTTGCCAGAACCGGCACGTCGTCGTTCTGTGTCGCCGTGTTACTCCCCCATCAGGCACGCCAGGTAGTCGCCGGTATCCTCGCGGTGGACGACCTCACACGTCCAACCGGCCTTCCGGGCGTGATTCTCGAGCGTCTCGGCGTCCACATGCAGCCAGCCGCAGTACGGTCCTGCCTCCCCGGCAAACTCGACCTGAATCCGGGTCTCGCCTACATAACGTCCGGCCCGACGGTTCGCCTCGCGGTACGCGACGTTCTCGGGAGCGTCGCTGCGGCGCACGTCCAGCGAAGTGACGAGAAGCCGTCCGCCGCCGGCGGTCAGCCGTCGCGCAAGGATGAGGAACCGGTCCAGTCCCGCCAGCGTCTCCGTCATGCCGATGCCGTGCCCCAACATGAGCAGGGTATCGAACGGGCCTCCGGTGAAGCTGTAGACATCGCCGACGCGGGCGTCGCGCACGCCCCGCCGCTGCATGATAGTGACGGCGTCGGGGCTAATGTCGATCGCGGTGACCGGAAGACCTCGTGCCTGGAGCGCGAGCGTATGCAACCCGCTTCCCGCGCCGATGTCGAGCACATGTCCCTCACACCGGACGAGGGCTGCACGCTCGACGGGCCAGAACTGATCCGGGGGCCGGAAGAAGAGCGAGACGGGGATCGACGCCTCGTTGCCGTCGTCGCGGCGTACGATCTGCGCTGCCTCAGTGTCACCTTCGGTGAAGGCGAGCAGCGCGCGTCCGTGCTGGGCCATGGCAGCGGGATTCATGAGAACTGGGCCTCCGTTCGGCAAGTCGACGACGGATAGCTCATACCCGAGCCACAACGGTGGCTCAGGCGTACTTCTTCTTCAGATGGGCCACCGATTCCCGGACCAGCGTCTCGAGGACGGCGAGATCCACGTCCTCGAGACGCTTGATGTACAGGCACGACTTGCCGGTCTTGTACTTCCCAAGCTGCGCAAGCAGGTCGTCGTAGCGGGTGAAGCCCGACATGATGTACACCGTCAGACTCTGCTTCCGCGGCGAAAACCCGGTCAGGAACCAGTCACCCTCGCGGCCGCTCTCATAGCGGTAGCGGTAGCTCCCGTATCCGACGATGCTCGGTCCCCACATCTGGGGGGAGACCCGCGTCACCCTCTTCATGATCCGCGCGACCGCCCGGCAGTCCGCACGCCGGTGCTCATCGGCGATACCGTCGAGGAATCGCTCGACGCTGTCATCGGTGGGTCGGGTCTTCAACTCGGCCACGTGCATCCTCCCGCCTACAATGTGTTGATGGTTCTGCGGCTCACGGCTGCTCCCGCGCAAGCGAGTCCTCCCGTGCCCGCCGGGCTGCAGCCGAGTCGGCCACCGTCATCGCTCGCCCCACGCCGTCGGCGCCGGGCAGGCCCGATCCCGCGATGGCGCTGTCCCTGGTTTGCTGGCTCGTCGGTTGCTCCGGTTGATCAGCCGGTATCTCGCCACCGCACCCGGCGATGAGAATGAGAACGATCGTCGCTCCGATGTTGTGCATCTGCTCACTCCGGTCGCAACAGGGGCATCCGCGGCGCCGCGCCCACTATCGCGCGATGGCCTGATAGGTAAGCACCCTGAACCGGTCGCCGATGTTCCAGTGCTCGGTGTTGTAGATGTTGGTGTAGATCAGTCCGATGAGGCGTTCCTCTGGATCGGCCCAGTAGTGGGTATTGAAGGCACCACCCCAGGAGAACGACCCGATACTCAGGGGTGACCGGTAGTCGTTCGCCTCCGTCTCGAGACCGAAACCGAGGCCGAACTCATTCGGCAGATCGGGCAGTTGATCCGTGAGCATCAACTCGACCGTCTTGGGGCTGAGCAGGCGTACGCCGTTGTACTCCCCACCATTCAGGAACAACTGCAGAAAGACGGCGTAGTCCTGCGTCGTCGACGACAGGCCGGCACCCCCGGAGAAGTAGGTGCCGTCGAGCTTCGGGTACTCGGGATTCTCTTTGTAGGCCTCCCCATCGATCGGGACGGCCGTGCCGTCCTTCCCGTCGTGCAGGGTGACCAGGCGATCGTGCTTCTCGGCGGGCAGATAGAACCACGTGTCGTGCATGCCGAGCGGGTCGAAGATCCGCGTGCGCAAGAACTCGTCGAACGGTTCCCCCGAGAGGACCTCGACGAGGTAACCGAGCACGTCGGTATTGAGGCCGTAGGTGAAGCGCTCGCCCGGCCGGTGCTTCAGGGGCAGGGTAGCCAGGAGGGTCATCTTTTCACCGATCCGATCGTCGTCGCTACCGATACCGCTCGGCACGCCTGCCTTGGCATAGATGGCGTTGAACTCCTCGCTGCCGATGACAGCGTAGTCGATGCCGGACGTATGGGTGAGCAGTTGGCGGATCGTGATCTCACGGCCGGCCGGCTCGGCCTCGTACGCCGTGTCGGCCGCGTTGAAGGCGGTAAGCACGGTCGGGTTGGCGAACTCGGGGATGTAGCGCGACACCGGATCGTCGAGCAGGAAGCGGCCCTCCTCCCACAGCATCATCACCGCAAGCGAGGTAATCGCTTTGCTCTGTGACGCGATACGGAAGATGTCGTCCGGCTGCAGCGCATCACCCGTCTCGGTATCCCGGACACCGTACGCCCGCTGATACGCGATCTTGCCGTCCCGTGCGATGAAGACGGCGGCGCCGGGAATCTCCCTGCTGGCGATGAGCCCCTCGACCATGGCGTCAATGCGGCCGAGGCGCTCGGAGGACAGTCCGACGTCTTCCGGGCGAGAGGCCTGGGCGAGGGCGCTCCCGCCCTGAGCGGTGGCTGACGTCGGTAGGAGCAGGGAGAGGAGGAGGATCTGGAATCGCATGGTCTGCTCCAGGACAAGGGTGGTCGCAGTCGGCCGAACCGACGGACGGCGTGAGA
>JBDHDN010000125.1:0-9030 GCA_039591485.1 Gemmatimonadota bacterium | reverse complement strand
TCCTGCGCGTGCGACCAGATCGGGTCGTTCTCGAGGACGCCGATGATCTTGTCGTCGGCCTCGCCGTCGTCGAGCATCGGTAATCCTCCCAGCACGCGAGCGGTGAGGACGACCTCCGCCCGATTGATCGGGCGCTCGCTCACGACGCATACGTCCAGCGGATCACCGTCTCCGCATGCAGCGCCCTGCATCAGCTCCCGAACGCGCTCACCGCAGTAGGTGCGCGGCACGAAGCCGTACAGTGTCGGCGGCTGTGACGACGTCCGCTGCGGGCGGTTGACCATGAGGTACCCCGTGCGCTTGTCGATCTCGTATTTGATGAGGTCGAACGGGCAGATCTCGATGTACGCATAGACGAGCCCTGGCGGCTCGGGGCCGACGTCCAGTCCGTGCCACGGGTGCGGTCGCCAAGGATGGAACTCGGTGGGTTCCTGCATCGTTCAAAGGTGACGGACTGATCGCGGAGGCGCCACATGCGGCGCCGACGAGCAGTGGGATACTGCCGGCGCAGGGCCTTGACTGTGGGACTGCGCCGGTCGCGCGACGGTCTGTTGCCACGGTGGCTGGTTTGCTGATGGCCCTGGGGATCGTGCATCCGGGTGCAGAGGGATGCATGGCAGTGCGGCTGCTGAGCCGTCGTGCACGCGATGTCTCCGATCTCCCGCCGAGCGCCGGCTCGCTGCATGTTTCAGCCGTGTCTGACCGACTGGACCAGCTGCGTACTGCCCTGGGTGCCCGGTACCTGCTCGACCGCGAAATCGGTCGCGGTGGGATGGCGCGGGTCTATTTGGCACTTGATCGGAAGCACGACCGCAAGGTGGCATTGAAGGTCCTCGACCCGGATCTCCGCGGGCGCGGGTACCATCCCGACAGGTTTCTGCAGGAGATCCGCACGATCGCCAAGCTCATGCACCCGCAGATCCTGCCGCTCCACGACTCGGACGAACGCGACGGGTTCCTTTACTACGTCATGCCGTACGTGGAGGGAGGCACGCTGCGCGAGTACCTGCTCGAGCGGGGGCCGGTCGGAATCGACGAGGCCGTCGACATCGCCGTATCAGTAGCGGGCGCGCTGGACTACGCGCACCGTCACGACGTACTCCACCGGGATGTGAAGCCGGAGAACATCTTCCTGCAGGAGCACCAGCCGCTCGTCGCCGATTTCGGGATCGCGCGTGCGATCTCGGCCTGCTGCGACGAACTGGCGGCGCTCGGTCTGGCAGCTGGCACTCCTGCCTATATGAGTCCCGAGCAGGCAAATGCCGAAGAGCGCCTCGACGGCCGCAGCGACGTGTACAGCTTGGCCTGTGTCCTCTACGAGATGCTGGCGGGCCGCCCCCCCTTCGAGGGCGGATCGGCGTACGAGACCTTGGGGTTGCACATGCTGGCGCCGGTCCCGCGGCTCGCTCCCCTGCGTCCGGACGTTCCGGCAGCGCTGGAGGCGGCAGTGACGCGGGCGCTCGCAAAGAGTGCGGACAATCGGTTCGCATCTGCTGCCGAGTTCGCGGCCGCCCTGCGCGACGTGCGCGCGAGTCCAGCAGCCACGGTACCCTCGTCCGGTGTAGCGGAGGATGGGCCGATCGTCGCCGTGCTCCCGTTCGAAAGCGTGAGTACTGGGAGGGAAACGGAGTATCTGAGCGAGGGTATCACCGACGAACTGATCAACGCCTTGGCCAAGGTCGAGGATTTGCAGGTCGTGGGGCGCACACCCGTCTTTGCGTTGGATCGGAAGGATCGTGACGTACGTGCGATGGGGGCGCAGCTGGGCGCAACCGCCGTCCTCGAGGGGTCGGTACGCGTGGTCGGCGAGCGTTTGCGCGTCACGGCACGGCTCACCGACGTCAGTGACGGGCGGGTGCTTTGGTCGGAGCGCTACGATCGCGAGATGCGAGACGTATTCGCGATCGAGGACGAGGTCGCGACCACTATCGTCAGCACCCTGCGGCCGACCTTGGTCGGCGCGGCCGCCCAGCCGGTGCCCCGACGCTACACCGAGAACGTCGAGGCCTACAGTCTCTATCTCAAGGGACGGTTTCACTGGAATCGACGGAGCCGCGAGGGCTTGACGGTGGCAATCGAGCACTTCGACCGCGCCCTCGCGCTCGATTCGGCGTACGCCCTGGCACACTCCGGATTGGCGGACGCCTACGCGCTGCAGCTCGATTACCGGGGAATCCCAGTCCGCGAGGGCATGGAGCGCGCGAAGCGGGAGGCTCGCACGGCGCTTGCGCTCGACGCAACGCTCGCCGAGGCGCATGCGTCACTGGCTTGGGTGACGTTCATCTACGATTGGGATTGGACGACGGCTGAGCGGCATTTCCGCCGGGCGATCGAACTGAAGCCCGGCTATGCGACGGCGCATCAGTGGTATGCCTGGTTGCTCGCGGCCCGTGGCCGGCAGGACGATGCGCTCGCGGAGGCCCGGATCGCGATGCGTCTCGATCCCATCTCGGTGTCGGTCCGGCGCGGGCTTGGCTGGCAGTACTGCTACGCGCGGCGACCGGAGTCCGGTCTACGTCACCTGCAGCGCGCGGTGATGATGGACCCCACCTCCTCGGAGAGCTACCGGATCCTGGCTTATGCGCACGCCCTGCGCGGTGCTCACGATCCAGCGGCGACGGCCGTACGAGAGGCGCTGGTGCTCGATCCCGAGTCCACGTACGCTCTGGCCATCCACGGCTATATCGAGGGACGGCGCGGCCGGCGGGACGTGCCGCGAGACGTGCTCACCCAGCTCACCAGTCGCGCGGAGACGGACTACGTGTCCCCGGTAGCCTTCGCCACGTTGGCAATCGCGATGGAGGACCTCGATGCCGCGTTCCGTTGGCTCGAGGCTGCCTATCGCGAGCGCCGCGGGTGGCTCACCTACCTCGCGGTGGAACCCTTGCTCGATCCCTTACGGCGAGATCCCCGCTTCGCGGATCTGCTCCGGCGGATGAAACTCTGAGATCGGTGAGGGGCCAGAGCCCCTGGCCGCTGAGCTGACCTCAGCGGCCGATCGGGATCCTCATCCCAGCCATGACGCCCATGAGCGGACGCGTTTCCCAGTGTGCGAGATCGGTGCCCGTCACCGCGACAATGTGCGTGCGTGCCTCCAGCGTGAGCGCAATCCCGGCTCCCGTCCCAGGATGGAACTGAATGCCGAGCGCGGCCGTACCGCCTGCGGCGACGTCCGTGAGGTTCTCTGCGGGTCGCTTGTCTACCTGCCAATAAGGCCCGACACCTATTAGGGCGTAGGGCGCAACGCGATCGGAACCAAGCTCGAACCGCGCCACCGCGCTGGCCTGCCACAACGAGAGCGTGCGTTCGGCATCCGGCGCGAGACTGTCCGCCCCGAACTGATGGTAACCGCCCTCGACTCCGAGGGAGAGGACGCGTCCGAGGCGGTAGCCAATACCGGCGGTTCCGGTGATGCCGCCGTCGGGATAGCCCTCAGACAGTTCCAGCATGTACCCGCCTGCGGCCGCCACTGACCAGCGGCTCTGCGCGGATGCATGCGTGGGGAGCAACGGGAACACCGTCAGGATGACCGTGGCTGCTGCGATCGGGACGTGCAGGAATCTGCTGTTCATGACTTGGTGTGATCCTCAGTGCTGGAACCATTCGGTTCGTTGGAATGACCGCCTCAGCGTCCTGAGGTGATCGCTGGTCGTGCCGACGACCGCGCTTCCATGCACACGTCGTCGGACTCCGATGCGTTGACGTCGAGCGAGACCCACTGCGCGGTCGTGGAAGATGCGGTGCCCAAACCGGGCGATGGGGAAGGTCCTCAGGGCGGGTCGCGACCTTCGATCATGCTGCGCACCGCGCTCCGGCTCCGCCGCCGAGGGGATCCGAAGCGCAGAGACGGTAATCCGGCCAGGGCGGCGGGCAAGCGGGTGCCCAATGCGATGACATGCCGGTCTCATCGGCGACGCCACGTATCTGGATTCTGCGTGACCGCAGTTCAGTCGTCCTTCCGCAGCACCTGGTGCAGCACGGGCGCCGCCGTCCCCGCACCAGAGACCGTGAGCACGTATGTGTACCGGCCGGCGCTCAAGGGCTCTTCCCCCACGTAGTCGATGACCTGCAGCCGAAGCGTATCGCCGTCGAGCACGACCTGTGTGGTGGCGCTCCGATACGCAACGGACACGGACACGTACGGCGACCGCGCTCCCGGAGCGAGGTCCGAGTACGTCCGGGGGCCGTCGAGGGTGTAGAGGATCGCCTCGTCGTACCAAACGTCTGACGCGTTCTCCACCCTGACCTCGACATCGCCGAGACCGAAGGCGTCACCGCAGCCGGTGAGTGCGCCGAGCAGGATACCGAGCACGCAGGCCGCGTGCAATGGCACGCGCATCAGTCGAGAGTCTCCACGACGAAGGTCGCGACATACTCCTCGGACGGGATCGACGTCACGTCCAGCGGGTACGGGTCCAGCACCTGGAGCGTGAGCCGTACCGTGCCGAGGACGACCGACTTGGGGTCGAGCGTAGTGTGCAGGACGTGATGCCGTGCGTCGGCGCCGATCGGGGAGGTTTCGACCACGACCGCGGCATCGCCTTCCCAAATGCACAGAATCAGGGCATTGCTCGGACAGCGGGAATCACTCCCGACCTCGAGGAAGCGCACGTCGAGATCGACTGCGTCTAGAACCGCCCGCTCCCCGATGTGGAGCTGAAACGGCTCGCCGAGGTCGGGGTACGCGGCCGTGAGAACCGGGCCAGGGCCCACCACGGAGTCGCAGGCCAGGGTAAGCGCAGGAACCACGAGCCATAAGAACCGCATGACGGTACCTCACTTCATCTGAAGTTCAGGATGCCCGAATGCACACCCGGGATACCCATGCTGTCGGTTGGACGTCACATCCGAGGCTCGGGCCGGCAAGCCAAGGGTACCGCAGTGCGTTACGGCGTCCACTCATTACCTGTCCGGACGGACGACATCGTATTTCAGCAGGACCACGCCGCTGGGGAACCGCTCGACCTTGGCCAGCAACAGCCCGTGGGCTTGGTCGGTCTCCCGCAGCAGCGGAATGCCGCGTCCAAGGAGAACCGGCACGAGCCCGATCTCGACGGTATCGACCAGTCCTGCCTCGAGCAGCGAGCGGAACAGCACCCCACCGCCCATGAGCCAGATGTCCTTTCCCTCCTCCGCACGCAGCTCTCTGATCACCGTCGCGGCGTCAGATGAGACGAGGGTGACATCCGGAGCGTCTTCCGGCCTGAGGGTGTGCGAGAACACATACCGCCGCATGCTGTCCAATGAGCTCGGCCCCTGACTGCGGACCAGCTCGAACGTCTTTCGGCCCATCAGGATCGTATCGATCGTCCCGAAGAACGCGCCGAAATCGATTGCCGGGTCGTGCGGAATCCACCCGTATCCGCCTTCCGGCGTGGCGATGAATCCGTCCAGACTCATGGCGACGGAGTAGCGTAGGTTGCGCATCGTGCGCTCCGGTATGAAGACATAAGGAAGCCGCATTGTCTGTCGGGGCAGCGCGTCGGAACCCCGACGTGCCCTTCGGTGTTCGAAATTGCTTGCATACCCGAATCGAGCAAGGAGTGACGGTGTCGATCCGACCAGTCAGGAGAGTCATGCAGGCCACGCCGACGGTCGAAGGTGCCGGCGTCAAACTGCGTCGCGCCTTTGGCTTCGGGAACACGGAGGACTTCGACCCGTTCCTCCTGTTCGACGACTTTCGCAACGAGAGTCCCGAGGACTATCTCGCCGGGTTCCCCTGGCATCCTCACCGGGGCATCGAGACGATCACGTACGTGTTAGCCGGCGAAGTGACGCACGGTGACAGCCTCGGCAACGCCGGGACGCTGGGGGCAGGGGACGTGCAGTGGATGACGGCCGGCAGCGGGATCCTGCATCAGGAGATGCCGAGGGGGGACCCGCAGGGACGTATGCACGGGTTCCAGCTATGGGCCAACCTGCCGTCATCGCTCAAGATGACGAGGCCGCGGTATCAGGATGTGCAGGCCAAGGACATCCCGGAGGTGACCGACGACGACGGCACGAGCGTCCGGGTGGTTTGTGGTGACTTCTGGGGACAGCGTGGGCCGGTGGACGGCATCGCCGCCGATCCGCGCTACCTCGACGTGCGGATACCACCGCTCACCCGGAAGGTGCTGCCGGTCGAGACGACTCGCCATGCCTTCGCGTACGTCTTTGACGGAAGCGGTACGTTCCGTGACGCATCGCAGCCGCAGGCTGTCCTTACTGAGCCAGGGGGAGCCGAGGACGTGTTGGTCCGTGACCATGCAGGCAACCGCTCACTGGTGCTGTTCGACCGCGGGGACGAGGTCGTCGTCGAAGCCGGCGAGACGGGAATGCGCTTCTTGCTCGTCTCCGGCCGGCCGATCGAGGAGCCCGTCGCATGGTATGGACCAATCGTGATGAACACGAAGGAAGAACTGCGGCAGGCCTACGCGGAGCTGCAGAACGGCACCTTCATCAAAGACGGTCGATGAGTGGGTGGTGCCCGGGGGCCGGAGGCCGCGCAATGCGACCCATTGGCTCCAGCACCGATGGCTCAGCCCGGGCACCAGTCGGTCCGTCCGCCGCTACTCCGCGATACCGATCACGCCGCACGCCACGCGGCTGCCCGCGGCTCCAGTCGGCTGGGACCGCATATCGTCGGCCTCGGCATGGACGATGACTGCGCGACCGATGATCGAGTGTGGTCCGTTGAGGGCGAGCAGCCGGTCCGTTCGCTGATAGTATGCGGATCCGGTCGAATCCGCCCCGAGATTGCCCATGTCCCCGACATGACGCTCGGTAACGAGCGGTCCGCCATGCGGCATGTCCTCCGGGTTGAAGTGGCCGCCCGCTGAGGTCCCGTCAGGCGCGCTGCAGTCTCCCAATTCGTGGATGTGAAAGCCGTGCTGCCCAACCGCCAAGCCGGTAACGTTGGCGGTCAGTTGGACTCCGTCCGCTGTGTGCTCGAAGCGGACAGTCCCGTGCACGGCATTGCCCTCGGTGGGATGCAGGACGGCGACCGCCTTGGTGATGTCCCCGACGGTATCGGCCGCAGCCGGTGCGTCCTGCGCCACCGTACAACCCAAGACGCCGCTCACGGCGATCAGCCCGACGATCATTGCATGGTGCTCGTGTCGCATGATGCTCGATTCTCCAGTTCGGTCGTGATTACAGTGCCGTATTATAGCCCGCTGCACTCTGCCGACGCTGCACGACCCCGTCGGCGGTCGGGATCTTCCAGCGAGAAACCCCTGCGGCGAACCTGGCGTACGGTGCTTGTGTCCAGTCCCGAACCGCGCGACCTTGCCTATCGCCGCCTCCTGATCTCCGGAGCGTCCCGATGACCGGTGCCGCACCCGAGTTCCTCAGCCTTCAGAGGGTTGTAGCCGGTCGTTACTCGCTCGACCGGGAACTCGGACGCGGCGGGATGGGTGTGGTGTTCCTCGCTCGGGACGTGGCGCTCGACCGACCCGTCGCGATCAAGGTTCTCCCAACGTTTCTCGCCGCCGACCGGGCCACGCGTGAACGGTTCCTACGCGAGGCTCGCACCGCCGCCGCCCTGTCGCACCCAAACGTCGTCCCGATCCATGCGGTCGAGGAACACGGTGAGGTCGTGTTCTTCGTCATGGCATTCGTGGAAGGACAGACCCTCGGGGCTCGCGTTCGGCAGGGGGGGCGGTTGCCGCCGGCGGAGGTCATGCGCGTGACACAGGAAGTCGCATGGGCGCTCGCGCACGCGCATACGCGGGGCCTGATCCACCGCGACGTGAAGCCTGACAACGTCCTGCTCGAGCGCGACAGCGGACGTGCGTTGGTGACCGACTTCGGGATCGCACGTGACCTGGACGGCACCGATACGCCTGCTTCTGGTGCGGTCCGAGGTACTCCACAGTACATGAGTCCGGAGCAGGCCGCCGGCGGGGTGCTCGACGCGCGCAGCGACCTGTACTCCCTCGGTGTTACGGTGTTCTTCGCCGCCACAGGGCAGCTGCCGTTCGAGGCGGATACGGTCGCCGGATACGTAGCCAAGCACGCGGGGCAGCAAGCGCCATCGCTCGCCCAGTTGGCGCCCAAGTTGCCAGGACGGTTCGCCACTGCGATCGATCGATGCCTCGCCAAAGATCCGGAGCAGCGGCCTGCCTCGGCTGAATGGTTGGCTCAAGAGATCTCCGCCGCACAGGGCGCGCTCGTGACCGTGCCGGTCCCGCTCGAGCGCTTCGGGCGGGAAGCCGAGATCATCGGTGGCGATATCGTGACCTACGTCGGGGGTGTGTTGGCGAGCGGCCTGCTGTTCGAGACGCTCCGGGCAATGGAAGGCGACTTCTTCGGGATCCTGTTCGGCCTCGAGATGGTGTTCGTCATCGTGTTCGCAGCGCTCGGTGGTGCACGTGCCGCGCAGTTGGTCGGCCTCTCACGGCAGCTGCTCAAGAGCGGCTACGGACACCGAGCGCTGCGAGCGGGCCTGGAGGTTCAAGACCGACGTGACAGCGACGGCGAATCGGAGCACGAGGAGGGCAGCCGTCGCCGGGCGTGGGCGACGATCGGTACGGGTGCAGCCGTCACCGCACTGGGTATCGCGGCCGGGGTCGTGCTCGACAACGACGTGGGCGTCGTGCTTGGTCTTGCAGCAGGGATCGGCGCGCCAATGTTGACGGTGCGCCGGCTCTGGTCGCAGCTGGGTGCTCCGCGCTGGTGGCGCAAGCTGCTGAAAGGACGGCTGGGACGCGTGGTTTTCCGGGTCGGTGGAATCGGGCTGAGCAAGCGCGATGACGTCCTGCCGGCCGCCGGCGAGCGAACCGAGGCGATACTCAGCGACGCCGCCGAGTCCCTCTACGCCGCGCTGCCGGAAGCACAGCGCGAGCGCCTAGGGGACGTGCCGGCGTTGATCGCGAAGCTCGAGGCCGATGCGCTTGCCTTGCGCGAGGGGGCGGCCGATCCTGCGGCCCCGAGGCGGCTGGCCACCGCGGTCGCGGCACTGGAGACGCTGCGGCTCGACCTGCTGCGGCTCCACGCCGGGAACGTGACTGTGGACGAACTCACGCGCGATCTGGAGGCGGCACGTCG
>JBDHDN010000124.1:0-9089 GCA_039591485.1 Gemmatimonadota bacterium | reverse complement strand
CCGCTTCTCGATCGAACCGATCCCGAGGATCGCCACCTGGGGCTGGTTGATGATCGGCGCGCCGGCAAACGAGCCGAACACGCCGGGGTTGGTGATCGTGAACGTGCCCTGCTGTACCTCATCCGGTGAGAGCCGCTTGGAGCGCGCGCGCTCCGCCAGATCCGCCACCTGTTTGCCGATGCCCAGCAGCGACAGCTCGTCCGCCTTCTTGAGGACCGGCACGATGAGCCCCCAATCGAGAGCCACGGCAACACCGATGTTGATGGGTTGGCGGTAGATGATCGAATCGCCACTCACGGATGCGTTCAGAATCCGGTGCTTCCGCAGGTTGTCCGCGATGACCTTGACGATGAACGTGAGGTACGTCGGGTTCGAGCCCCGCTCCTGGTAGCTCCGCTTCACCGCCGCGCGAATGCGGCCCACGCGCGTGTAGTCGATCTCGTAGTAGCTGGTGACGTGCGCCGAGACCTTGCGGGACATCACCATGTGATCGGCCGTCAGCTTGCGGATCCGGCTCATCGGCACGACCTCGTCGCCTGGCCATGCCTCGACGGTCGGATGCACGACCTCGCGCGACGCGGGTGCCGCTGCCTTCGCGGACGGCCGTGCCGGCGCCTCGGTCGCCGCCGCCGCCTGCTGCTCGATGTGCGACAGCAGGTCCCTCTTGGTTACACGACCCGCCTGCCCGCTGCCGACGACGTCTGCGATATCCACGCCGTGCTCGGCCGCCATCCTCCGCACCAGCGGCGTCGACCGACGTCGCAGCCGGTCATCGGCCGTCTCCTCTGCTGGCGTCGTCGCCCGCTCGGTCTCGGGACTCTGCGGCGCTTCGACTGTCGGCGCCGGCTGCTCATCTGGTTTCGGGGTGCTCGGCGCCGGCTCGGGCCCCGTCGGTTCCATCTCGGCCTCGGCCGGCGGCGCGGGAGCGACTTCGCCCGCCTCGCCTTCGGTGTCGATCACGGCGACAACGGTCTCGACAGCAACCGTCTCACCCTCGCCGACCTTGATCTCCGCCAACACACCCGCCGTCGGCGACGGGATCTCCGCATCCACCTTGTCGGTCGAGATCTCGAGGATGGCCTCGTCCCGCTTCACCGAATCGCCGACCTTCTTGAGCCAGCGCGACACGGTCCCCTCGGCGATGGACTCGCCCATCTGCGGCATTATTACGTCAACACGCGCCATCCGTGATCTCCTGCGCGACCACTCCAGGATCGCCGTTGTGCATGTGCCGTGTGTGAGAGTCTGCCGGCCTCGCCTGCACTCGCCGCGCCAGCCTGACGGAGGTGCCACCAAGTGCGAGCCCATAAGATAACGGGAGGCCGGCGGGTTCTGCGAGCGGTGGATACACTCCTTCAGAATGCGAGCAGCCGCCGCGCCTGCGCGACGATGTCGTCAGTCTGCGGGAGCACGAAATCCTCGAGCGATGGCGCGTACGGCAGCGGCGTGTCGGCCGCCGTCACCCGGAGGATCGGCGCGTCCAGCCACTCGAACGCCCGCTCGCTGATCCTGGCCGCAATCTCGCCGGCTATGCCGCCCGTTCGAGTGTCTTCGTGCACCACCAGCAGCCGATTCGTCTTGCGGACGGAACGGACGATCGCCTCGTCGTCGAGAGGTAGCAGTGTACGGAGATCCAGAACCTCGACCGACGCGCCGTCCTCGGTGGCAAGCCGGTCGGCCGCGTCCAGGACCCTCCACACCATCGCGGACCACGTTACCACAGTGAGGTCCGTACCCTCCCGTGCCACCCGGGCTTCACCGATTCGCGTGATCACATCGTCCCCGTCCGACAGCTCGTCCTTGATTCGCCGGTAGAGGAACTTGTGCTCGAAGAAGATCACCGGATCGTCGTCGCGGATGGCTGCTTTGATCAAACCCTTCGCATCCCTCACAGTGGCTGGGCAAACGAGCTTCAGACCGGGCGTGTGGAAGAACGCCGCTTCGGGCATCTGCGAGTGGAACGGTCCCCCCCTCACGTAGCCCCCCGCGGGTCCGCGAATCACGATGGGTGTGGCGAGACCGGCCCGGTAGCGGGCCGTGGCCACATAATTGGTGATGATGTCGTACGCACAGGCGATGAAGTCGATGAACTGCATCTCGGCCACCGGCCGCAAGCCCATGTGCGCCGCACCCGCAGCCGCACCGACGATGGCTGCCTCGCTGATCGGGGTATCGATCACCCGATCCGCGCCGAAGCGGTCCCTAAACCCATCCGTGAGTTTGAACGCCCCGCCGTAGGCTCCAATGTCCTCCCCAAGGAGGAAGACGCGGTCGTCCCGCTCCATCTCCTCCGCAAGGCCCTGCCGGATGGCCTCGAGATACGTCACGACACTCATGGCGTGTGGGACAGACCGGGGGACCGGGTAACGGCACCTATGAGCGCATCGATCGGGCTCGGGTCACGCAGCCGAGGCACCGTAGCCGACCGCTTCGACGGCCGCCACCATGGCTGCAACGTCCGTGCGCCCATCATCGAAGTCCACTTCCGCCGAGCCGCCTTCCTGGTCGACAAAGGCGGCAAAGACGCCGTCGACGCCCTGCAGCGCATCCTCGACCTTCTTCTTGCAGTGCCCGCACGTCATGCCCGTGATCGCGAGATTCGCTGAAGCCATCCCGACCTCATTCTGTGTGGGTAAAGGCAATCTCGAACCTGGTGGACGCCGCAACGCCGGTCGGCCTCCTGCTCAACCCGTCCCTTGCGCCAGGTGGACGGTGGGGCAGCGCTAGTAGGCGCCGCGGGCTGTGTGGTCCCGGTCGACGAGCGTGTGCACCGTCGTGAGGAATCGCTTACCGACCGTGTCCACTTCGCTCTCACCGACCTGATCGGTGCCGAGCGTGATCAACGTGTAGTGCCCGCCCTCGGCCTCGACCCTGAGGTTGACGGTGCCGATGGCACCCTGGTAGGTCCTCGAGCGGTGGTCCTGTGCGAGTGTCTGGAGGCTCCCGCCGAAGTAGCGGTCCGCTTCGGCAAGGACGTCGTCCGGCGACACGTGGGTGCGATGGAAGTAGCGCATACTCAGTGATTGTCCGAAGGTGTGAAGGTCCTGAGTCGCAGGCTGTTGCCCACGACACTGAGACTCGAAGCCGCCATGGCGGCGCTCGCCACGATCGGGCTGAGCAGCACGCCCGTCAAAGGATACAACACGCCCGCGGCCAACGGGATACCCAGCGCGTTGTACACGAAGGCGAAGAACAGATTGCCACGGATGGTGCGCATCGTTCGGCGTGACAATTCGATTGCCGTCACCACGGCTCGCACGTCGCCGCGGATCAAGGTGATGTCGGATGCCTCGACTGCCACATCGGTCCCGGTCCCGATGGCGAAGCCGATATCCGCCTGGGCGAGCGCGGGCGCATCATTCAGGCCGTCACCGACCATCGCAACCACATGTCCCTCGTCCTGGAGTCGCCGGATCTCGTCACTCTTGTCGCGCGGGCTCACCTCGGCGAGGACCCGCTCGATGCCGATCTCCCTGCCCACCAGCCGTGCCGACACCTTCGAGTCACCGCTCAAGAGGTACACGGTCAACCCCATCCCCTCGAGGCGTTCCACCGCTTCCCTCGCACCAGGCTTGACAGCGTCGGCGAGGACGACCACCCCCTGCACCGTGTCGTTCACCACGACGAGCACCGGGGTACGGCCAGCGCCGATCTCCCGCTCGACTTCCTCCGCCAGCGAGCCCAGCGAGAAGCCTCGCTCCTCGGCATGGCGGACGCTGATCACCTCGACCAGGTATTTCCCGATGATGCCGCGCGCACCGCGACCCTCCATCGCCACGAAGCGCTCGACGGCCTGGAGCGTGATCTCCTTCTGCCGCGCTGCCTCGACGATGGCCTGAGCCAAGGGATGCTCCGAGCGGGTCTCGACCGATGCCGCAAGACGGAGGACCTCGGCTGGACTGACCTGCGCACCGTCACTGCGCCTGACTCCGACCACGCCTGTCACCACGGGCCGACCTCTTGTGAGCGTGCCGGTCTTGTCGAACACCACCGTGTCGATCCGCTGCGCTCCCTCGAGCGCCTCGCCCCCGCGGATCAGGATGCCGTACTCCGCCCCCTTGCCGGTACCGACCATGATCGCCGTCGGCGTAGCCAGGCCGAGCGCGCAGGGGCAGGCAATCACCAGGACGGTCACGAGCGCCACCGTGGCATAGACGATCCGCGGATCCGGCCCCACCACCCACCAGACGACAAACGCCCCGATCGCAACGGCGATCACGATCGGCACGAAAACACCGGCCACGCTGTCAGCCAACCGCTGGGCAGGCGCCTTGGTGCCCTGCGCGTCCTCCACCAGCCGCACGATCTGCGCAAGCGCAGTATCCCGTCCGACCGCTGTCGCTTCGTACATGAACGAGCCGGTGGTGTTGACCGTCCCGCCGAACACCTCGTCACCCTGACGCTTGTCCACCGGCAGGGGCTCCCCAGTGAGCATGGCCTCGTTCACGCTCGACTCACCGGACCGCACAATGCCATCGACCGGGAGCGTTTCTCCGGGGCGCACCACGACACGGTCACCGACGGCCACCTCTTCGACGGGTATCTCCTCGTCCCGTCCGCCTCGCTGCACGGTGGCCGTCTTCGGCCGCAGCGCGAGCAGGCGCCGGATGGCCTCGGAGGTCTCCCCCTTTGCCCGCGCCTCGAACAGTCTGCCAAGCAGGATTAGCGCGATGATCGCAGACACCGCTTCGAAGTAGACATCCGCGGGCAGTCCCGCACTCTGGAACACCGCGGGCAGGAGGGTCGCGACGGCGGAGTACAGGAAGGCCGCTCCGGTCCCCACCGCGATCAGCGTGTTCATATCGGCGCTGCGGTGCTTGATCCCGCTCCATGCCCCGCGATAGAACTGCAACCCACTCCACAGCATGACCGGGATCGTGAGCGCCATCAGGATGAGCTTGAGCGACTGTGGCTGCGCCGATGCGAAGAGGTACAATTCCGGGAGGAGGCCGGCGAGCACGCCATCGAGGGGCTGCATCAGCCGCGCGACCATGTCGTGTTCCTTGGTCTCCATCCCGCCCATCAGCGGCATCGAGCCGACCATCGTTGCAACCGAGACGACCGCCGCCAGCCCGAACTTCCAGGAGAGTTGTCGGATCTCCCGCCGGCGCTTGAGCCGGTCGCGAGTCACCGGATCCTCCTCCGCCACGGGCTTGGCGACGGTGTAGCCCACGCCCTGCACCGCGCGCTCGAGGTCTCGACCGGTCACGACCCCTGGCACGTAGTCGACACGTACTTCCTCGGACGCTTGGTTCGCGGCCGCTGCGAGCACACCCGGCAACTCGCGCAGGCGGTCCTCGAGGCGTCCGACACCGGCGGCGTAGTGCAATCCCTCGACCCCGAACGTCACGGTGGCACGGGTGCAGTCATACCCCGCGTCGCGCACCGCCGTCACGAGGTCGGCGACGCGTATCGCACCATCGTCGATCGTGACCGTGGCCTTCCCAGTGGCGTAGTTCACCGCCGCGTCACGGACGCCTTCGGCTTCCAGCAGTCGCTTCTGCACGGTGAGTGCACAGGCACCGCACGTCATCCCCTCGACGGGCAAGGTGATCCGTGCGTCAGGCATGACTCAGATGACCCTTGCCTGCATCCGCATGCGCGCGCTCGCCCCCGGTCTGCGCGACGACCACCCCGCGCAGCACATCCTTCCCGCAGCGGAATCGATAGTCGCCAGGCTCGGCGGGGGTGAACTCGATGGTAGTCGTCTGAAAGGCGGGGAGCTCGCGATCGATCTCCAATCCCTCGAACACCACACGCTCCGAACATTCAACCGTTTCGTCCCGCTGAAACAGGAGGCGGACCGGTCGGCCCGCCTCCACGAAGATCGTATCGGGATCGTACCCGCCCTTCACGATGATCCGGACTTCCTGGACCGGCTGCTCGGCGGTCGGGGGCACCGGCTTCGGCCTCGGCCCGAGAAAGAACCACAACTCTCCGGCGATCAGGGCAACGCCAAGAAGGACGACCAGAACGTCGACGCCGCTCACACCTGCTCGTATTCGTAGTACTCGACGCCGAGATGCGTGATCTGCTCCTCACCCATGAGCCAGCGGAGCGTGTTCTTGAGCTTGGTGTGCTGAATGAACAGATCGTGCTCCGGCGTCAGCCCGGGCGCCGCCATCGGGCTCTTGTAGTAGAACGAGATCCACTCCTGGATGCCCGCCATGCCCGCTCGCTGCGCGAGGTCGCTGAAGAGCGCCAGGTCGAGTACCAGCGGCGCGGCCAGAATCGAGTCACGGCACAGGAAGTCGATCTTGATCTGCATCGAGTACCCGAGCCACCCGAAGATGTCGATGTTGTCCCACCCCTCCTTGTTGTCACCCCGGGGCGGATAGTAGTTGATGCGGACCTTGTGGTAGATGTTACCGTACAGGTCGGGGTACATTTTGGGCTGCAGGATGTGCTCGAGCACGCCGAGCTTCGACTCCTCCTTCGTCTTGAACGACTCCGGATCATCCAACACTTCGCCGTCGCGGTTGCCGAGAATGTTCGTCGAGTACCAGCCGGCCAGGCCCAGCATACGAGCCTTGAGCATCGGCGAGACCACCGTCTTGACCATCGTCTGGCCGGTCTTGAAGTCCTTCCCGCTGATGGCGACGCCCTCGCGTTCCGCGAGTTCCTGGAGGGCCATGGTGTCCACCGTGAGGTTCGGGGCACCGTTGGCAAACGGCACACCTTCCATCAGGCTGGCCCACGCGTAGAGCATCGACGGTGCGATGGAGGCATCGTCCTCGTCCATCGCCTTCTCGAGCGCGGCGAGCGATTCGTGAGCCGGGCCCGGCTTGATGAAGACTTCCGTGGAGGCGCACCACACCATCACCATCCGGTCGCATCCATGCTGCTCTTTGAACTCGCGAATGTCCTGCCGCAGCTGCTCGGCCAGATCCCGCTTCGTACGGCCTTCCTTGACGTTGGTCCCCTTGAGCCGCTTGACGTAGTCCTGGTGGAACACGGCCGGCATCGGGGTGATCGTCTTCAGGAAATCCGCGATCGGCTCGATGTGATGCGAATCGAGGACCCCGGCGACCTTCGCCGAGACGTAGGCGTCATCCGGAATCGGATCCCAGGCACCGAACACGAGATCGTCGAGAGCGGCCAGGGGCACAACGTCTTTGATGAGGGGAGCACGCTGCTCCGTCCGCCGTCCCAGCCGGATCGTCGCCATCTGCGACAGCGAGCCGATCGGCTTCGCGTTTCCCCGCCTGATGTTCTCGACCCCCGCGACGAACGTCGTCGCGACGGCTCCGAGCCCCACGAGCAAGACGCCGAGCTTTCCCTCGGCCGGACGGATCTCCCGCGGTTTGGCTTCGCTCACTTCGGCTTTCCTTTCAGAGACATGTCTGCAACGGCCGGCTTCACGATTCCCGCCTGGGTGCGACGGTCGCGCCGGCCGCTCGTAATCCGACGGACGTGCTCGATGCGCTGTCCGACGGTGATCACGGCCAGCACCGCGAGGATCGCCACCACCCCGAGGAGGAGGAGCCCGCCTGGCCCCGCACCGAAGAACAGCGTCGGGATCCCGAGCCCGAGGATCCGCTCGGCACGCTGCGCGACACCGACCTTGCACTCCATCTGGAGCCCTTCGGCCCGCGCCCGGGCATACGAGACCGTCAGCCCGGCCGACAGCGCAACCAGCGTGGTCACCAGCGCGGCCGTACGCCATTCCTCACCAACGCCGCCGGTGACGAAGTACACGGCAATCCCGCCGAACAGAAACGACTCACCGACACGGTCGAGCGTCGAGTCGTAGAACGCGCCGAACTTGGAGACGATGTTGCCCCCGCGTGCCACCCGTCCGTCCAGCATGTCCATGACGCCGCTGAGCAGGAGCAGGAAGCCCCCCAAGTTCACCCAGCCGACACCGAACGCCACTCCCGAGCCGACCAGGACCAGCGCGCCGATGGTCGTCAGCACATTCGGGCTCACGTCGGCCTTGATCAGGCCGGACACGAGGGGAGCGAGGAGCGCCTCGACGGCGCGCCGCACGGGACTCGGTATTATCGTCATCGTCGTGGCGGTAAAGGGCTAAGGATAACCGGGCACAACATGGTACGGCAATCGCATCACGAGAGCGCGGCGGTGGTGCCGCTGTCACTCGTACAGTAGCGACGGACGGCGATCGACGCGAAACCCCGCCGACGCTTCCTCCCACTCCGATACGATCTGCGCGGCGCTCGCTCCGGTCTGCAACTCAGTCCAGACGTCCGCAGTTCCAAGGAGACGCGCGAGCCGGTCTGCCGAGACCTCCAGCTCCTGCGGATGCCGCCGGTGGATGACCGCGAGCAGGGTCACTGCCAGAGCGACCGGATCGTAGGTCCGGCGGTCGGTCACCCGTAACTTGACGGCGCGGATCGCCGTATCGGCGAACTTGCCATCCGGGGGCGCAACGGGGACGACGGTCGTATCCGTCATCGCCACCCCGGGGCGGTCGCCGACTTCCGCGGCGATGCCGGCCGCATCCAGCCAGGGGGCGCCAATCACCTGAAAGGCGACTGACGTGCCTCTGCCTACGGACAGGTTGGTTGCCTCGAAGATCACGGTGCCGGGATAGTGGCTGGCGCTCTCCAGATTCGGCATGCTCGGCGACGGCCGCACCCAAGGAAGCCCCGTCTGGTCGAACCACTCCTCGCGGGCCCAGCCGCTTACGGGGATCACCTGCAGATCCGTCGCGAGCTCGAGCCGACGGAGGCCGAGCCGCGCCAGCTCACCCATGGTCAGGCCGTGCCGCATCGGCACCGCCAGCATGCCGACGAACGAGCGGTGCGCGAGATCGAGCACCGGACCCTGCACGAGCTCGCCTCCGATGGGGTTGGGACGGTCGAGCACCAGGACCTGCACACCGGCGGTTGCGCACGCCTGCATCGCGAGAAGCATCGTGGAGGCATAGGTGTACGGCCGGGCACCAATGTCTTGCAGATCGACCAGCAGCAGGTCGATGCTCGAGAGCATCTCGGGAGACGGCTCCCGTGTCGCACCGTAGAGAGAGAAGACGGGGAGCCCCGTTGCGGAGTCGATACCGTGGCCGATGTCGGGGAGATCCAGCACCCCGCGGTACCCATGCTCCGGTGAGAAGATTGCAGTAACTT
>JBDHDN010000123.1:0-9104 GCA_039591485.1 Gemmatimonadota bacterium | reverse complement strand
TACCCTGTACTTCGGGGTCGAGTCCCGTGTAGTCGGTGAACGTGAGCAGGTTGCGGCCCGCGATCGTGAGGCTCGCCCGGCTGGCGCCCACCATGCGTGCAAGGCTCTGCGGTGCGAAGAACGTGAACGACAGCTCGCGCAGCTTGATGAACCACGCCGGCTCGACGTACCCCGTCGTGGTCTGCCGCGAGGTCAGTGCGGCGACCGTGGCGCGCGCCTGCCCGTCGAGCGGCGTGTTGACGTCGTTCAGCTCCTCACACGTGCGGAACCGGCAGCGGAACCGCTCGGTGTTGTTGTACTGGTAGTGGCCGCCGCGGTAGTCGAACAGCCCGCTGATCCTGAGCCACGACCCGATGTCGAACGAGTTGAAGAACGACACTTCGTAGCGCGGGCGCGAGTAGCCGATGTACTCGGTCGTGTCACCGACGGTGATCTCGTCGGTCGTGATGAAGCCGTTCCCGTCGGTATCCTCGTACTCGTACGGGAAGTCCCAGTACGCGCCGAGCGGATAGCCTTCCTGGTGTTTCTGGTTGCCGAACACGATGGGCTCCACGCCCTCGCCCAGTTCCACTACCTCGCTGCTGTTGGTCGAGCCGGTGAGGCTGAAGTCCCACGTCAGGAATGTATTACGTACCAGCGTGCCGTTGATGCCGCCCTCGAAGCCGGAATTCTTGGTCCTGCCGATGTTCTCGAACCGGCTCGTGGTGAGACCGAGCGACGGTGCGAGATCCCGGCTGACGAGCGCGTCCTTCGTCGTCCGGCTGTAGTACGTGACGTCAAGGCCTAGGCGGCCGCCGAACAGCCCGGCCTCGAAGCCGGCCTCCCACTCCTGCGACTTCTCGGGCTTGAGGTCGGGGTTACCCGGATTGGAGATCACCACGCCGGTCGCGTCGCCGCTGGCCTCGGCCAGCGCGATGCCGGTGTAGTACAGCACGGCGTCGTTGGTGCCGGGCTGCACACCCGAGGCGCCCCAGGCGCCACGGATGCGGAAGTTGTCGAGCAGTCCGCCGCGCTGATCGAGCACCAGGTATGACGCACCGACCTTCGGGTACACCGTGTAGTCGAAGTCTCTTCCGAAGGCGCTGTTGTCATCACCCCTGAGGGCGGCCGTCACGAACAGCCGGTCGTTGTAGCCGAACTGCTGCTCGATGTACGTGCCCAACGTGCGGCTCTCGATGAACGACTCGCCGATGAACTGGTCGGTGGCGCTGGCGTTCGAGCCCGCACCCGGCGGCAGCTTCTGCCCCGTCGTCGACACCGTCTCCCGGTAGCTGCGGAAATACTGCACGCCAACCGAGGTGCGCGACGAGAGTTGGTCCGTCAGGTTGAACTGGGCCGTCCCGCCGAAGTCGAACGTGTACTCCCAGGACGCGATCTTGTCAGAATCACGCAGGCCGTCGGCCTTGTAATTCGAGAAGCTCGGGCCCGTGCCGATCGCCTGGAACGACACGTTGGAGATGCCCGAGTAATCGACGCCGCCGACACCCCTGAAATCGAGCCACGTCGTGGGGGTCCAGTTGAGGCTCACCGACTGGGTGAACCGCTGGATGTTCTGTTTGTTCTCGATCCAGAACACCTCTTCGGGCGTGTAGAATCCCCACCCGCCCACGTCGGTGCTGTCGGTGCCGCCCAACAGGCCGCTCGGCAGCATGCCCAGCACGTTGTTGTCGTTCTCGGGCAGGAAGATCTTCCCGTCCACGTACCCGGTGTTGACCTGCACGTTCAGCGTGTTGCTGAGCTGCGCGTTCAGGTTGCCCCGCAGGCTCACCCGCGTCACCTGATTCGGGTTCAGCACGAAGCTCGGAATCTGGTAGCCTTCGGGGCGCTGCTCGAGAATCGAGTCGCGGGTCCCCGTGGGGAGCGAGTAGATGCCGTCCTCCCGCTCGTACTCGGCGGAAAGGAAGTACTGCACGTCGCTGGTCCCCCCGGCCACGTTGCCACCGATCTGATAGCGGCCGCCGCTGGTGATCGGCGTCGTGCTCTTGCTCTCGAGCGGGTTGGCGAACTCGAGCCCGGTTTGCTCGCACGTGCCCGCCGCAACGTTGTACATCCGGCAGCTGCTGCCGTCGGACGCGATGCCCCGGTAGTTGTTGGGGTAGCTGTTGCGGTCGGAGACGACGCCGTACTCGCCGTAGAGGTTGAACACCGGCGTGCCCACCCGGCCTTTTTTGGTCTTGATCACGATCACGCCGTTGGCGGCGTCGGTCCCGTACAGCGCGGCGGCCGACGGGCCCTTCACCACCTCGATGCTCTCGATCTCGTCGGGGTTGAAGTCGTTGATCCGCGAGATCGTCTGCCCGCCGACGCCGAGCCCGCCGTCGTTCGAGCGGTTGTCGACCCGAATGCCGTCCACGACCAGCACCGGCTCGTTGGTGAGCGACATCGAGCTGGCGCCGCGGATCCGGATCTTGGTGCCGGTTCCGGCGGTGCCGCTGGAGTTGATGATCTGAACACCGGGTGCCCGGCCCTGAATGACCGATGACAGGGAGACCGGCGCCACTTCCTCGGCCGCCCGGGCGGCATCGACGCTCGTGATGACGTTGGGTACCTCGACAGCCCGCTGCTCGCCGGTAGCGGTGACGACCAGCGCGTCGAGGCTCACCGCCGCCTGTTGTAGGCTGAAGTCGAGGGTCGTGAACGCTGCGGCGGTCACGGCCACCGTCTGTGTCTGCGCGGCATAGCCGATCACGGCCGCGCGCAGCGTGACGTTACCGACGGGCAAGTCCGGGATCTCGTAGCGGCCTTCGTCGTCCGTGCGTACCCCTCGGTTCGTGCCGACCAGCGACACCAGCACGTTGTTGAGGGGCTGCCCGGCCTGGTTGGTCACCCGGCCCTGGACCGTGCCCGTTTGGGCCTCGAGCGGAGTGGTGGCGAGCAGCAACCCTGCCGCCACCGCGAGGCCAAACCCAACACGTAATCCTCGCATGCTCATCCTCCTGAGTAGTGATCCTGCGGTTCCTACAATTGCGGTCGGATATGACGCGAGCTCCCGGGCATCACCTCCTTCCAAAGACACAAGAGGCCCGCCAGAGGCGGGCGAGCGTGAACCGATTGTCCTGTGCAATCTGAGGAGTAGCCACGCATCGGCGGGCAGGGCCCGGCGAGGGGAGCGCGACATCCCTCGGGAACTATCGGCGCAACCTGCTCCCGGTTTTATGAAGATTTAGTGAATTAACAATGAAGGGACCAGCTAACATGAGATAGCTATTTATCATAGAGACCGGGGCCGATGAGCCGGAATGCAGGATGTTCTGCACCCCCCTGGGTCCTGATCATGCTGGGTGCTCGCTCCGGCTGAGTGCGGCCGCGGACAGGGTGCCCTTCGATGTGGCGAGGGGAGGCACCCGAAGGCGCCTCCCCCCTCTCTGCCGAATCTCCGAAGCTCCGTGCGCTACGGGTTGCGATCGAGACAGGCCGAGAACTTCGGGTTGTTCTCCTCTGGTTGCGGGACCGGGATGTTCACGTCCGAGCCGTAGGACCCGCCCTTCGCGTACGGCCCCGTGGGGAACACGCTCTCAGCGCCGCGGCCGTACTGGCGGATCAGGCGCCGCAGATCACCTAGCCGATGCCCCGTGTTGTAGAGCCAGTAGGCCCGCTCCTCGAACAGCAGGTCTTCCCGGGCCGTGGCGGAGCCCGGGTCCGTGAGCACGCCGAGGGTGCCCGTCGGCGGGTTGTCCGGATACAGCAGCGGACCGAGCGTCGCGAAGCTCGAGCGCAGCCCGTTGAGGATGCCGAGCCAGTCGCCGGCGGACTGCAGCGCCGCCTCGGCCTCGATCAGGCGAGCCTCGACCCCGCTGGCAAGCGGGAAGCGGTCGGTGCGTGCCTGATAGACGTCGAATTGATACAGCGGCGTCTCGCTGTCGAATCCCATGCCGACATCACTCCACGGCACCCGCGGGTCGGCGCTATTCCTGAACGACAGGCCATTGCCTCCTTCGCCGTCCGCCACCGACCACCGACCGGCCTCGGGGTTGAGGTGGTAGGTGCCGAGAATCGTCCGTGGCGGGGCCACGTTGGAGTGGTAGTTGTAAAACACCCAGTCGTCTGGCACCGGCTCTACCTCGGTAGCCGCAAGACCTGCCTGATTCAGGCTGAGCAGCGCACGGCCCTTGCCGATGCGGGCCAGGTACTCGATGTCCTGGTTCGCCGCCGGGTGATTGATGGCAGCGTCGAAGTGCGCCACCGCTTGCTCGAACATCTGTGGCGTGGTGAGTGGGTCGCCGTACAGGATCGAGTCGATGGTCTCGCTGAACGGCACGCCGGAGCAGTAGTTCTCCCCGAATGCCACGTACGTGAGCCCGGCGTAGGCCAGCATCTCGGGGATGCGGTCATCGCCACCGGGATCCGGCACGGACGCCTCGATCCGCACCGCCGCTCGCTCGAGATCGGCCCTGGCACGCTGCAGCTGGAAGAAGATGTTCTCCATCGTGCCGTTGCCGACGACCTGAATCTCCCGCCGATCCACCTCCTGACGGGTCGGGAACGTTCCCGAATGTATCCATTCGTCGGTCATGAGTCCGGAGAGCAGTGCGATCCCGCCGGAGTTCCAGCCGCCTGCTGACCACGCCTCCTGGAAGTTGCTCAGTGCGCCGTTGCGCAGGGTCTGAAGCCCCAGCTCGTCCTGCAGGTTCTCGGGGGTCACGATGTCGGGATCGTTCACCTCGAGGAGCTGGTCGCAGCCGCAAAGCGATAGCGCGGCGATCGCTGCGAGCGCCGCCGGGAGGACCCGGCGCGCATGAGAAGTCGTGTGCTTCTTCATGATTGCGTTCCTCCCTGTTAGAAAGTGAGCTGGACCCGGGCGGTCCAGTACCGCACCTGCGGCTGCGTGAGGAAGTCGTCGGAGCCGAAGTTCCCGGCGTACTCCTGGACTTCCGGATCGAGCCCGGTGTAGTCGGTGATCGTGAGCAAGTTGCGGCCGCTGATCGTCAGGCTCGCTCTGTCGGACCCGAACAGCCGAGCCACACTCTGGGGTGCGAAGAACGTGAACGACAGCTCCCGCAGCTTGATGAACCAGGCCGGCTCGATGTACCCGGCCACGGTCTGTGTGGAGGTCAGTGCCGCGGCGGTCGCGCGCGCTTGGTCGTCGAGCGATGCCGAGGGATCGTTCAACGGCTGACAGATGCGGAACCGACAGCGGAACACCTCGGTGTAGTTCCACAGCTTGTGTCCGCCGCGGTAGTCGAACAAGCCGCTGATCCTGAGCCAGGAGCCCACGTCGAACGCGTTGAACAGTGACACCTCGTAACGGGGACGCGAATAGCCAAGGAACTCCGTGGTGTCCCCGATCGTGATCTCGTCGGTGGTAATGATGCCGTCGCCGTTCACATCCTCGAACTCGAACGGCCGTTCCCAATAGCCGCCCAGTGGGTAGTCGTTCTTGTGGGCCTGCACTACGTTGAAGACGATCGGCTCGATACCCTCGCCGAGGTCGACCACCTTGCTGCTGTTGGTCGAGCCGGTGAGGCTGAAGTCCCACGTGAGCATGGCGTTGCGCACCAACGTTCCGTTGATGCCGCCCTCGAAGCCGTAGTTTTGGGTCTTGGCCAGATTCTCGAACCGATTGGTGGTCAAGCCGAGCGACGGCGCGAGCTCGCGGTTCACCAGCGCGTCGGTGGTCGTGCGGCGATAGAACGTGAAGTCGAATCCGATCCGGCCGCCGAACAGTCCGGCTTCGAGCCCGGCCTCGAACTCGGACGAGCGCTCGGGCTTGAGCTCGTCGTTGCCGGCGTTCTGAATGACGACGCCCGTCTCGTGGCCCGAGGGCCGTGCGAGGGGGATGCCCGTGTAGAACAGCTTTGCATCGTTGGTGCCCGGCTGCACGCCCGACACGCCCCACGCTCCCCTGAGCCTCAGGTTGTCCAGCAGTCCGCCGCCCCGCTCGAGCAGCAGGTATGACGCACCCAACTTGGGGTAGACGGTGTAGTCGAAGTCCTTTCCGAAAGCGCTGTTGTCGTCGCCCCGCAAACCGGCGGTCACGAACAGGCGATCGTTCAGGCCGAACTGCTGCTCGATGTACGTGCCGAGGGTCCGTGTCTCGATGAACGACTCGCCAATGAACTGGTCGGTGGCCGAGGCGTTGGAGCCCGCACCCGGAGGTAGCTTCTCCCCGGTGGTGAACACGATTTCCCGGTAGCTGCGGAAGTACTGCGCGCCGATCGACGTCCGGGAAGAGATCCGGTCGCTCAGTTGGAATTGGGCTGTGCCACCGAGATCGAACGTGTACTCCCACGAAGAGATCTTGTCCGAGACCCGCTGTCCGTCGTCCTTGAGGTTCGAGAAATCCGGCCCCGTTCCGATGGCCTGGAAGCTCACGTTGGAGATGCCCGCGTAGTCGACTCCGCCGATCGCGCGGAAGTCGAGCCACGTGGTTGGGGTCCAATTGGCCGTGACCGACTGCGTGAAGCGCTGAATGCCCTGCGTTGCCTCGATCCAGAACACTTCCTCGGGCGTGTAAAAACCCCATCCGCCGATGACCGTGCTGTCCGTACCACCCAAGAGACCACTGGGCAGCATGCCCAGCACGTTGTTGTCGTTCTGCGGAAGCCGGGTATGGCCGTCCACGTAGCCGGTGGACACCAGCAGATTGACGGTGTTGCTCAGCTGGGCGTTGAGATTGCCGCGCAGGCTGATACGGCGGACCCGGTTCGGGTTGAGCACGTAGTCGGGGATCTCGTAACCCTCCGGGCGCTGCTCCAGGATGGAGTCCTGCGTGGCGGTTGGCAGTCCGTAGATGCCGTTCTCCCGCTCGTACTCGCCCGACAGGAAGTACTGCACCTCGGATGTTCCGCCGGCGACGTTCGCCCCGAACTGGTACCGCGAGCCGGCACCGATTGGCGTAACCGACTTGCTCTCCAGGGGGTTGGCGAACTCGATGCCGCTCTGGGTGCAGGTGCCGGCGGAGATGTCGTAGATGAGGCAGGAGCTACCGTCCGCCGCGATGCCGCGGTAGTTGTTGGGAAAGTCGTTGGGATCCGAGACGAGCCCGTACTCCCCGTACGCGTTCCACACCGGGGCCCCAACGCGCCCACGCTTGGTCTTGATGACGATGACGCCGTTGGAGGCATCGGTGCCGTACAGCGCGGCTGCCGAAGGGCCTTTCACGACCTCGATACTCTCGATTTCGTCGGGGTTGAAGTCGTTGATGCGTGAGATCGTCTGGCCCCCGACCTGAGAGAAACCAGCGGAGGTCGTGTAGTCGTCCTGCCGGTTGTCGACCCGGATGCCGTCCACGACCAGGATCGGCTCGTTGGAGAGCGACATCGAGCTGGAGCCACGGATCCGGATCTTCGTACCTGTCCCTGCCGTGCCGCTGGAGTTGATGATCTGCACCCCGGGTGCCCGTCCCTGAATGAGTGCGGAGACGGATGTGGGGGCCACCTCCTCTGCCGCACGCGCCGCGTCGACGCTGGTGATGACGTTCGGTACCTCCACGGCCCGCTGCTCGCCCGTCGCCGTGACGACGAGCGCATCGAGGCTCACGGCGACTTGCGGCAGGACGAAATCCTGCGTGACGACGGTGGCGGCCTGCACCGCGACCGTGGCCGTCTGCGCGCCGTAACCGATCGTAGCGGCCCGCAGCGTAATGTTGCCGACCGGGAGACCCGCCAGCTCGTACATGCCTTCCTGATCCGACCGCACCGACCGATTGGTGCCGACGACCGAGACGAGCACGTTCGAGATGGGCTGCCCGGTGGCCTGGTCAGTGATCTGACCGCGGATGGTTCCGGTCTGCGCCTGCGTGGGTGACGCTGCCGCCACCAGGCATACGCCGAGACCGAGACCGAGCAGAATTCGGAATGCTCGCATCATCCCTCCCTGTGCCATTCGATTGTGAGTGAGAGCGGACGAGTCAAATCGGCCATAGGCTCACCTCCGGGAATGCAAACAGGCTGGACTGGACTGTAGAGGAGGCGGTCGGCGCAGTCGGCAGGGCCTTGCGGCCATCAGGCCCAGTCGACCGGAACGCCACCGGCCGTCGGCAACTCGCAAGCCCAGATACCCATAGTGAAGGTAGTAACACCATGGTGTAGATCGATAGTCCGTATATCTACGTACTGGTGGTCCCGTGGCGCTCGATTTCCCTGGTGTTAAGTTCATAAGTGATTGCACAGAAATCGCTTATAGCTTTGCTGTAGCACTGAGACCACAGGTGTCCCTGATCGGCGCAACGGAACGCGGGGAGCGCGCGAGGGGATGCCGCAGAGCGCTAGGTGAGATTCGGTGAGGACTGAACGGAGGAGCGAGCCGCAAGGGAGAGTGCTATCGCGTAGTCAGCGCCCCTTCCGGGGCTCACCCCACGCGGCATGGGCCCGCTCTGTCACCGCGGTTCTGCATTGGTATATTGTGACCCTCATGCTGGCCCACCGAGCGGCGGGCCCGCGACCGAGCGAGATGCAATCCACGCGCTTCAAATGGCGGAGGAGCTGACCGATGGCGAAGAAGTACGTCTCAAACAAGGATGTCTCGGTTCGGATCTTCAGGAACGGCGTGCTCGAGTGGTTCACGCACGTGCACCCGGTGGTTCCGCACCTCCTCTATATCCCCCTCATCGCCGTCATGCTGTATCTGAGCTACGGCAACGGCGTCGGCGCCGGCCGCATCGGGCTGTTGTTCTTCGGCGGGGTCGTGCTGTGGACCATCGCGGAGTACTTCGTGCACCGCTTCGCGTTCCACGCCGGCCCGAAGATCGAAGACGAGGTGCGGGGTATCGTGGAGAGCCTGCCTCCCGGCACGCCGGCCCTCGGGGCACTGCGCAACTTCCGGCAGAAGCACTACTTCCTGGCCCATGGGGTGCATCACGACTTCCCCAACGACACGCGGCGGCTGGTCATGCCGCCGTCGGTGAGCGTCCCGCTGGCCGTCGCGTTCTTCCTGCTGTTCACAGGAGTGCTGGGGATGGGCGACGGGCCCGCCGTGTTCGCCGGCTTCGTGTTGGGCTATCTGGTGTACGACACGGTGCACTATGCCGTGCACCACTTCTCCCTGGAGGGCCCGGTGCTGCTGTATCTCAAGAAGCAGCACTTCCGCCATCGCTATCAGGATTCCACCAGGGACTTTGGCGTGAGCAGCCCCCTGTGGGATTTCATGCTCGGCACCTACGGGAG
>JBDHDN010000122.1:0-9197 GCA_039591485.1 Gemmatimonadota bacterium | reverse complement strand
CGTCGCCTCGGCGAGGAGGGGTTCACCATCATCACCGGGGCTGGCACCGGCGTTATGGAAGCCGCAAATAAAGGGGCACGGGAGGCGGGTGCCCTCTCCATCGGCCTGAACATTGAGTTGCCGATGGAGCAGCACTCGAACCCCTATTTGGATCGAACCATTGACTTCCGGTACTTCTTCGTACGCAAGACCATGCTCGTGAAGTACTCGGAGGCGTTCATCGTCTTCCCCGGCGGGTTCGGTACGCTCGACGAGCTATTCGAAGCGCTGACCCTGATCCAGACCGGCAAGGTCCAGAACATGCCCATCGTGCTGTTCGGATCCTCCTACTGGGGCGGCTTGGTCGACTGGCTCCGCGAGCGGTTGCTCGCGGACGGCCGAATCTCCGCTGCCGACCTGAAGATCTTCGATCTGGTCGACGATCCCGAAGAGATCGTGCGCATCGCCTTGGCGTCACGGGCGACGCGTCGCGAGACCATCATACCGTAGCCACGAGTACGCCATGGACAACGAGACGAAAGACCGCAGGCAGCAACTCCTCTCCGGCACCGCGATCAGTCCACGCCGGCTTACCGGCGGCGAGACCGTTGCCGACTTGATCGACAACGCGTTTCTGGCATACAACGCGGGGCGGCTCAGGGAAGGCGCACGTCTCTTCGCCGAGCGCATGCTCGCGGATGATGTCACGGTCGGGTTGAGCCTGACCGGGGCACTGACGCCAGCTGGCCTTGGCATGTCCAGTGTGATCCCGTTGATGGAAGCCGGGTTCGTCGATTGGATCGTGTCGACCGGTGCAAACCTGTACCACGATACTCATTTCGCCCTCGGCTTTTCCATGCATCGGGGTACGCCGCACGCCGATGACGTGGATTTACGAGAGCAAGGCGTCGTGCGTATCTACGACGTCTTCTTCGACTACCGTGTGCTCCTCCATACCGACGAGTTTCTCCGCAGGGTCTCGATGCAGGAGGAGTTCCAGAAGTCAATGAGCTCCGCCGAGTATCACTATCGACTGGGCAAGTACGTGCGCGAGCGTGAGCGGGCGCTGGGCCTTGCGCACAAGTCCCTCCTGACGACGGCCTATGAACATTCCGTTCCGATCTACACGTCCTCGCCGGGCGATTCGTCGATCGGCATGAACGTCGCCGAACTGGCGATCGAAGGATTCGCGCTGCGATACGATGTGTCCGCGGATGTCAACGAGACGGCCGCGATCGTGCTCGATGCGAAACGGCGCGGCGGGCGGAGCGGCGTGCTCATCATCGGTGGCGGTAGCCCAAAGAACTTCATCCTGCAAACCGAGCCGCAGATCCAAGAGGTGCTCGGGATCGAGGAACGTGGTCACGACTACTTCCTGCAGATCACGGATGCGCGCCCCGATTCAGGCGGACTGTCGGGTGCTACGCCGAACGAAGCTGTCAGCTGGGGGAAGGTCGATCCGGACCAACTGCCGGACACGGTCGTGAGCTACGTCGACAGCACGATCGGTCTCCCGCTGCTCACCGCGTACGCGCTGAACAAGCGTACCCCTCGGCCGCACCGACGACTGTACGAGCGACGCGGTGAGATGCTCGACCGGCTCATTGCTGCCTATCGCGACGCCAAGGAGTTCCGGGACGCCCGGCTGAAGGGTTGGGCACTGCCCGACGTGGACGGTACGCAGGCCTAGGTCGCCGCGGCTCCTGGCTCCTCGCGGAATGCCAGGCTGCGACTCACTTCCTGGTGGTACGCCGAGATTTCGGCGTCCCGGCGCTCGCCATCCCAGCCCATCTCTCCTGCCGCGAACTGCGCGATGCGATCAATGGCGTCCAAGACCTGATCTGGTGCGACGTAGAACAGATGCGTGCGCCGGATCAGGAGATCCGTGAGGGTGAGGGCCATCTCTCGGCGCATGGCATGCAGCAGCTCCGCCCAGATCGTGGTGTGCCCCTCGATGACCGGTTCCGCGAGGCCGGGGTCGGATTGGGCCAGCCTGGCAACCGCCGCGGCTTCGCCACCGAAAGTGTGAACGAGGTGCGTGGCCACAGTCCGGTCGAATCCCTCGACACTGAGAGATTCGATCAGCACGTTCAGGTCTCGGACCTCACCCCCCGGCAGTGGCTCACGATCGGTCGACGCGCGAGGAGGGGCGAGACGGCCATCCCGCTCCTGCAGCAGGCGGACCACGCGGTTCACCACCTCGGCAGCCATCGATCGATAGGTGGTGAGTTTCCCGCCTACCACCGAGACCAGGCCGTTCTCGCTCTGGAAGATGAGATGCTCGCGGGACACGCTGGTGGGGTCCTCGCTCTCTGCCTGCCGGACCAATGGACGCACGCCTGCCCACGTTGCCAGCACATCCGCGGGATTGAGGCGGGCTTCCGGAAAGAGTGCGTTGACGGACCGCAAGACGTAGACCACGTCCTCGTACGTCGCCTGGACGGACTCCGGGGCTGCGTCCAGTTCGGTCTCCGTGGTGCCGATATAGGTCAACGTTCCCCACGGCACGACGAACATGACTCGGCCGTCGATGGGTGAGGTGAACGTGACCGCCTCATGATTCCCAAGCCGCTGGCGGGAAACGACGACGTGGGTGCCTTTCGTACGGTGCAGGAGGGGCTGGGCCTCGGCATCGCGGAATTCGTCGGACCAGGGACCTGTCGCATTGACCACGATCGAGGCGCGGACATGGAGCGACTCCCCAGTGACGAGATCTGTGATCCGGGCTCCCCCGACCCTCCCGCCGGCGCTATCGATGTGATCGACTCGCGCGTAGTTTGCGACAAGAGCGCCGTGGCGGTGCGCGGCCCGGACGTTGGCGAGGGCAAGGCGGGCATCGTCGCACTGCGCGTCATAGTAACGGGCGCCGCCCTTGAGGCCGCTGGATCGGATGCCAGGCTCCGCCTTCAACAGCGCGCGCTTGCTCAGCATCCGATGGATACGCACATTCCTGAACAGGGACAGGAGGTCGTACAGCCAGAGCCCGGCTTCGAGCCTCCATTTCGGGAGCCTGGAGCCCTCGTGGATCGGGAACAGAAAGGACCTCGGCCACACCAGGTGCGGCGCGATGCGCAGCAAGATGCGGCGTTCGCGGCAGGCCTCGAACACCAGCCGGAGGTGACCGTGTTCGAGATACCGCAGGCCTCCGTGTACCAGCCGAGAGCTGCGCGAACTAGTGCCCGCGCCGAAATCGGCTGTGTCGACCAGTGCGGTGCGGATGCGCCGCATTGCTGCGTCCCGGGCGATACCGGCGCCGGTCACACCGCCCCCGATGATCAACAGATCTACGGGGTCTGCGGCGAGCGCCTTGAGCGTCGCGGTACGAGTGGAATGCGAAAAAGGAGCGTCCATTAGGTGTCAGGTGCGAGCGGTCGGTGCATTCTAAGCACGTGGTTTCAGTGGCACGCGTCCCTCATTGACAAAGGCATGCGTGTCTTGGATGTCTCGTGCGGCCAAGGGTGCCACGCGATAGCGGCAGCCCAACGGGGCGCATCGGTCATCGCGATCGATGGGGACGCGGATCTGCTGCGTGAGGCGGAAGCCGCCGCCCGGACGTCGAACGTGACGGTCGAATGGGTGCATACCGATCCTGCGCGCGATCCCCTGCCCCCGGGCCCCTTCGATCTGGTCATGCAGTACACCAACCTTCACCGCGCCCGGCTGCCCTCGCTGCTCGATGCCGTCAAGCCCGGCGGATATCTCGAGGTCGAGGCCTTCCTCGAACGGCAGCGGGACTTGGGATGGGGACCGACGTCGGATGAGTACCTCCTCAAGACTGGCGAACTGTGGTCTCTCGTCCGGGACTTCGAGATCCTGCTGGCACGCGAGGTCCTGGAGATTCTCGACGGCCGCACGCGCGCGGTCGCCAGTGTCCTCGCACGACGCCCGCTCCAATGATGCTCCGTCCGGACCGTCCCCCACAAGAGCACTGGTAGCAGCCCGTCTGGCTGGAAACTAGCTTTCGCCATCATGCAGGCAGTGCGTGGACGTCGTCGGGTGGCGGTCGTGGCAGGCTGCCGAAGCCCCTTCTGCAAGGCCGGGACCGCGCTGCGCACCGTGCCAGCCGTCGAGCTGGCCCGGAGAACCGTCATCGAGCTTATCCACCGGGCTGGACTGTTCGGTCGTGACGTCGACGAGGTCCACGTCGGCCAGGTTGTGCCAAGTCCCCTTGTGCCGAATATCGCCCGAGAAGTCGCACTGCTGCCGCAGTTTCCCGGCTCAATTCCGGCCGCGTCGGTCAATCGGGCGTGCGCATCGTCGAACACTGCCATCGCGCTGGGCTACGACCAGATCGCCCTCGGCCATGCCGACGTCGTCATTGCCGGCGGGGTCGAGAGCCTCTCAGAGGTTCCGATCCTGCATTCCCGCCGCTTTGCGGACCTGCTGCACGGACTCAACAGGCCCCGGAGCGTTGGGGGGAGGCTTCAGCAGCTGGCCGCGTTCCGGCCGCGTGATCTTGTCCCGGTCTTCCCTGCGATCGCGGAGCCATCCACCGGCGAGACGATGGGAGAAGCGGCAGAGCGGATGGCCAAGCTCCACGGTATCGGCCGCAGGGCTCAAGACGAGTTCGCCCTGCGCAGCCACCGTCTCGCCCATGCCGGCTACGAGGATGGGCGGCTCGCGGCCGAGATCGCGCCGCTCTTCTTGGAGGAGGTCGAGGAGCCGGTCATCCGCGACAATGGACCACGGGCCGACGCCGATCTTGCGGAGATGGGTGCGCTGAAGCCGGTGTTCGACCGGCGGCATGGGTCGGTGACGGCGGGGAACGCGTCGCCGCTCACGGATGGGGCTGCGGCGGTCGTTCTCATGGCGGAGGAAGCGGCGCAGGCGCTCGGCCACCGCCCTCTTGCGTACGTCAGGTCGTACGCGGTAGCGGCGCTCGATCCAGCCGAACAGCTCCTCATGGCTCCAGCACTCGCCGTTCCCATGGCACTCGACCGGGCCGGCGTGGCGTGGAAGGACATCGGCCTCGTGGAGATGCACGAGGCCTTCGCGGTCCAGGTGCTCTCGAACATTCAGGCGTTCGAGTCGCGGGCATGGGCTGAGCAGCGCCTCGGCCGCTCCGAACCGATCGGTGAGGTCGACTGGGACACGCTCAATGTCATGGGAGGGTCCCTCGCAATCGGGCATCCCTTCGGCGCAACTGGTGCGCGACTGACCCTGACGCTCGCCAACGAGATGCGCCGTCGATCAGCGGAATTCGGCCTGATCTCGGTCTGTGCACAGGGTGGCATGGGGTTCGCCATGGTGCTGGAGGCCGCGTGAGCGGGCTGGCGGTGACGGTGCGCGTACAGCGCGGTATCGGATGGCTCGAGCTCGACGTTCCGGATGAGCCGGTCAACGTGCTCACGCCCGCGGTACGGGCGGCACTGGAGTCAGCGATCGAACGGCTGGGTCGTGAGGACGACGTGCGCGCCCTGGTCCTGATATCCCGCAAGCGAGACTCGTTCATCACCGGTGTGGACGTCACGACCATCGCATCCCTCAGGACGCGGGATGCGGCGTATGCGCTCGTGCGTCGCGGGCAGGAGATGGTCAAGCGACTTGAGCAGCTGGGGAAGCCGGTCCTCGCAGCGATACACGGTGCCTGTCTCGGTGGGGGCCTCGAGGTCGTGCTCGCCTGCGCCTACCGGCTCGCGTCGGACGATCCGGCGACGAGGCTCGGGTTGCCGGAGGTGCGGCTCGGCTTTCTCCCCGCCACCGGCGGGTGCCAGAGGTTACCCCGGCTCATCGGCGTCCAGCCCGCTCTCGACCTGATCTTGACTGGCAAGACCGTTTCCGCGACTCGTGCCCAACGCCTCGGGATTGTCGACGAAGTGGTGCATCCGGTAGTACTGGAGCGGGTCGCCGATGAGACGGCAGCCCGGCTCGCCACCGACCGGCGCGGCAGCCGGCGGCGCCACTCGATCAAGCGGCTCGCGATGGAAACCAACCCGCTCGGCCGCAAGATGCTCTTTGGCGCGGCGAGAAGGCAGCTGGAGAGGAAGACACACGGCCACTACCCCGCTCCGGCAGCTGCGCTACAGTCCGTTGAGCACGGGCTGACACACGGCATCGAGGCAGGCCAGGACGTCGAAGCCGCCCTGTTTGCCGAGCTCGCGATCGGTGGGGTCTCGCGGAATCTCATCCGACTCTTCGTCGGCTCCGAGGCCCTCCAGAGAGAGCCTGGCGTGGAGGGAGGAGGAGCCCCGCCCCGCCCGGTCGAAAACATCGGGATCGTTGGGGCCGGATTCATGGGATCCGCTATCGCGGGTGTTGCGGCTCTGGAGGCGGGCGTGGACGTGCGCCTGAAAGATCGGGACCATGGAGCCGTTGGCCGGGGCCTCGCAGCGGCGCGAGATGTGCTCCACGTTCGGGAGCGGCGTCATGACATCGACGATGTCCGGGAGCGTCGGCTGCTCGCACTGCTGTCGGGCACCATCGGGTGGGACGGATTCGGGCGGACCGATGCCGTCCTCGAGGCGGCGTTCGAGGATGTCGACCTGAAGCGCCAGCTTTTCCGTGAGATCGAGGTGCACGTCCGTGAGGACTGTCTGCTGGCCTCGAACACGAGCACCATCCCGATCTCCCGTATCGCGGAGGCCGTCGAGCATCCGGAGCGGCTCGTGGGGATGCACTTCTTCTCGCCCGTGGAGAAGATGCCACTGCTCGAGGTGATCGTTACGAACCAGACTGCGCAGTGGGCGACGACAACCGCCGTGGAGTTTGGAAGGAGACTGGGCAAGACGGTCATTGTGGTGCGGGATCGCCCTGGCTTCTGGGCAAATCGGATCCTGGCGCCGTACTTGGACGAGGCCGGGCGCCTCCTGCTCGAAGGCGTTGCGGCGGACACCATCGACCGAGCGGCAGTGCACTTCGGGTTCCGGGTTGGTCCGGTAGCGTTGCTGGATGAGGTGGGTCTCGACGTTGCCGAGCGATCGGCCCGTATGCTCCGCGACGAGTTCGGTGAGCGCATTGGACCTCCCGTCACACTGACTCGGATGCTCGAGGATGGCCGGCTCGGCCGCAAGAACGGACGGGGATTCTATCAATACGAGGACGGAAAGCGGCGCGAAGTCGATCAGACGGCGTATGAGATCATCGGCGCTGCCGTCGACGCCGACGTACCCAAGGAGGACGTTCAGGCGAGGCTCGTCTTTGCCATGCTCAACGAGGCGGTGGTCGCTCTCGACGACGAAGTGGTGCGCAGCGCGCGGGACGGCGACATCGGGGCGGTCTTCGGCATCGGCTTTCCCGCATTTCGCGGCGGGCCACTACGCTATCTCGACGAGCTGGGGCTTTCAGATGCCGTGTTGGTGCTGGAGGACCTCGAGCGACAGTATGGTGACCGGTTCACTCCTGCTCCCCAGCTGGTCGGGATGGCGAGTGCCGGCCGGACCTTTCACCCATGGGACTGACACGCGGCACGTACCCTATGCTTCGACGCACTTTCCTTTGGCTCAGCGAGCATGCCGGAGTCTTCGAGTTCATTCGGCAGAATAGCCTGGCCCGCCAGGTGGCTTCCCGCTTCGTCGCCGGAGAAACACTACAGAGCGCCATCGAGGCCAGTCGCCCTCTGAACGAACGGGGCATCACGGTGAGTCTGGACCTCCTCGGCGAGAGCGTCTCGTCCGCTGTTGAGACCAGGACAGCGCGGGACGAGGTGCTTCAGACGCTCGACGGAATCGCGTCGTCGGGAATCGAAGGCAATGTCTCGGTGAAGCTGACTCAGCTTGGTCTCGACATCGACCCCACGCTCTGCGCGGAGAACATGCACGCGATTCTCTCGCAGGCGAGGGCGCTGGACGTGTTCGTGCGGATGGACATGGAAAGCTCGGCGCACACCGAACGGACCTTGCGACTGTTCTACGATGATCTGCATCCGACCTTCGGCCATCTCACGGGCGTGGTGATTCAGAGTTACCTCCGACGCTCGCGGTCCGATGTCGAAGAGTTGATCGCTCGAGGAGCACGCGTCAGGCTCTGCAAGGGTGCGTACGCGGAGCCACCCGAGGTTGCGTTCCAGGAGCGTGCAGAGGTGAGCGCTTCGTTCACGACGCTCATGCGGCAATTGCTCGAAAGAGGGACATATCCGGCGATCGCAACGCACGACGAGGCGCTGCTCGACCAGACGGTCGCGTTTGCCACAGCGCACGATATCGATCCAACGCGGTTCGAGTTCCAGATGCTCTACGGCGTGCGCCGTGACCTTCAGGACTCCCTGAAGGCGCGCGGCTACAACGTTCGGGTCTACGTGCCGTTCGGCACGCACTGGTATCCCTATCTCATGCGACGCCTCGCCGAGAGACCCGCGAACATGACATTCATGGCGGCATCCCTGCTGAAGGAAACGTTCGGCCTACGGTGAGTGACGACGGGACGCTCGGCGGCTACGAAGCGGCGCACGACCGACCGCCGGCCTTTGAAGGACCGGATGGCCGTGCCTATTCGGCGGCCGTGTACGTCGATGATGTCCCTGACGCGGAGGGGCGATTCGGTGGAGCCGTGTTGTTCGTCCGCTGGTCGCGGAGCGGCGATCGTGCGGATGGGCATCTGGAGTCACCGTATCTCGCGTTCGGGGCTACCCCGGCCGAAGCGGAAGCTGCCGTGCGCGCCTTGTCCTTGCATGAGGTCAAGCGATACCTGGACGCGGCCGTGGCCGCCAATCCGGAGGGCCTAGTCTGACCGGCGACCGGCGTGGCATCGTGCTTGCCAAGACGGGCGGACGCTACCGCGTCCTCAGCAGCGGCGTGACACTGGAGGCCACGCTGCGTGGGCGGTTGAAGCGGGGCCAAGAACAGGTGCTCGTCGGTGACCGCGTCACGCTCCGCTCCCACACGGACGCGGCTGTCACGATCGAGGCAGTGGAGGAGCGGAAGTCCGTGCTGCGCCGCCGGACGCCCGGGCGCCGTCACGGTGTGCGCCTCGTGGCCGCGAATCTGGACCAGGTGGCCGTCGTGGGCGCCGCGCGACAGCCGGACTGGGCCCCACAGCTGATGGACCGGTTCATCGCCGTGGCGGCGGCCAACGATCTGCCGGTCGCGGTCGTGATCAACAAGTGCGACCTCCTGGAAGACCCGGCGGCGCTCGGCCGCGCATATGAGCGGGCGGGGTACGAGGTGCTGTACACGAGCGTGCCTGCCGGGGCGGGGCTCGGAGAGCTGCGGGACCTGCTCGCGGGCCGGAGCTCGCTGTTTACCGGGCCGACTGGAGTCGGCAAGTCGAGCCTCTTGAATGCG
>JBDHDN010000121.1:0-9289 GCA_039591485.1 Gemmatimonadota bacterium | reverse complement strand
ACACGCCGTGGGGCAAGCCGATCAGCAGCCGTAAGGCCTGTACGGAGGCCTCGGCGGTCCAGAAGGCTTGGGGGACAGCGGCATCCGTCGCCTCGAACCCCATGTGCGGCTCAGCGTGAGCGAACTCCGTGCTGACCGCCTCAAACTCCGCTGCGAACAGGTTCCTTACCTGCGGCAGTTGCGGCTCGGCGACGATCACACTCGCCGACGCTTCCCGCGGGATAGCATTGTGCTTGTTCCCTCCCTGAATCCCGCCCAGCTGGAGCGGTACCTGTCGGGCTACGGCATACAGCATCCGCGCCAGCAGCTGCACCGCGTTACCGCGCTGTAGAATGATGTCGATCCCCGAATGCCCGCCTTTGAGTCCGTGAAGCGCGATGTCGAGGGCCGCGGCCTGGGCAGGAACCGGCCCCATGTCCAGCGGCAGCGTCAGGGTGGAGTCGGCGCCGCCAGCGCAGCCGACGTACAGCGCTCCCTCTTCCTCGGAGTCGAGATTGAGCAGTCGGCGTCCCGTCAGCAGGCCGCCATCAAGATTGGAGGCTCCCGTCAGGCCGGTTTCTTCGTCGACGGTGAACAGCAACTCGAGCGGACCATGCGCGACGTCGTCGGCACCCATCAGCGCCAGCATCGCGGCCACTCCGATGCCATTGTCGGAGCCGAGCGTGGTACCCTGTGCCGTGACGTAGTCACCGTCCCGCTTTGGCTCGATGGGATCGGTGGAGAAGTCGTGATCGACGTCGGAGTTCTTCTCGTTCACCATATCCAGATGGCTCTGGAGGATGATGACAGGCGCTCCCTCCCGTCCCGCGGTCGCCGGCTTGCGCACGACGATGTTGCCGGCATCGTCACCGGCATGTTGCAGCCCGTTGCGCGCAGCGAGCTCGATCACGTGTTGCCGGATCGCTGCTTCCTCTTTCGATCCACGCGGAATCGTGAGGATCTGATCGAAGTGCCGCCACACCGACTCGGGCTCGAGCGTGCTCACAAATGTCATAGCCGTCCTCCTCTCGACGCACCAATCTAGCAATTTGACAGTCGTTCGTCCTCGCTGATAGAATGCGCCATCTTCTCCACGACCCTCAAGGGTGCCCTCATGGACAAGAAACCGTTCGTTCCCTTCGTTCCGGCCTCGGAACACATGCCCGAGTTCACGTTCAAGGCGGTCTTCCTCGGCGCCATCATGGCGGTCACGTTGGGGGCCGCCAATGCGTACGTGGGTATGCGGGCGGGGCTCACAGTGGCGGCGACATTCCCGGCGGCCGTCGTCGCGATGGCCGTGCTGCGAGGTTTCCGCGGCACGATCCTCGAGGAGAATATCGCCCGAACGACGGCCTCCGTCGGTGAGGCGCTTGTCGCCGGCGCGATCTTCACGATTCCGGCGTTTGTGATCAGTGGAGCGTGGGACGAGCTGCACTACGTCCAGGCCACCGCCATCATGCTGATCGGTGGGGTGCTGGGCGTGCTGTTCGTGATCGTGCTGCGACGGACGCTCGTCGTCGAGGCGGATCTGCCGTTTCCGGAGGCGATCGCCGCATCCGAGATCGTGAAGGCGGGCCAGGGCGGACAGACCGGCGCGAAGTACCTGTTCGCGTCCCTCGGCCTGGCGGCGTTCTGGGAGCTGCTGAAGAATCCCAACGGCATCCAATTCGTCAACGACGCCACCAGCAAGTTCGTTGCCTTCCGGGAATCGACGGTGGAGCTGTTCCAAACCCGTGTCCAGTACGGCGGCGGCATGCTGCTCAACACGCCTCACGCGTCGCCGATGTTGATGGGGGTCGGCTACATCGTCGGCACACGGATCTCGGCGATCCTGTTCAGCGGTGCGCTCATGGGGTGGCTGCTGCTCGTGCCGCTGGCGCTCTTCTTGAACCCGGCATTGCCGGGGATCCTCGAGTCCGGCCAGGACATGACCGGGCTCGCGAACCAGATCTGGCTGCGTCAGATTCGGCCGCTCGCAGTCGGCACGATGATCGTTGCGGCCTTCTATACGCTGTATAACCTTCGCGCGTCCCTGATTGCCGGCATCGGCAAAGCGATCACACAGCTGAACCTCAAAACCGTGGGCACAGCGGACCGGACGGAAGTCGATCTCAACTTGAAGAAGGTGATGGTCGCAGTCGGATTTGCCACGCTCGCGACATTCTTCCTGTACCTGCACTTCGCGCAAGCCGTCAAGGGTGCCCTCGTGCTGACCGTCGCGATGGTGATCCTTGGCTTTCTGTTCGCAGCGGTGGCCGGTTACCTCGTCGCCCTGATCGGAAGCTCAAACAACCCGATTTCGGGACTCACCCTCACCGCTCTGCTCATCGCTGCCGTCCTGATGGTGTTCCTCGGCGTCACCGATGTGCACGGTGTGGCCGGTGTGCTCGGGGTGGCGGGCGTGGTTTGCTGTGCGGCAGGCGTGGCGGGTGACATGATGCAGGACCTCAAGGTGGGCCACATCCTGGGTGGCACGCCGTGGCGCATGGAGCTCGGCGAGATCATCGGGGTGATCTTCGCCGCGTTCGTCCTGGCGTTTCCGCTGATGGCGCTCGATCGTGTCTACCAGATCGGCTCTGCCGATCTGCCGGCGCCACAGGCGGGCCTCATGGCGCTCATGGCCAACGGCATCGTCGCGGGAGAGATGGCGTGGCCGCTCGTGATCGTGGGCATGTTCTTCGCGATCGGCCTGATCCTCATCAAGGCGCCAGCTCCGATGCTGGTCGCGGTCGGCATGTACCTCCCGTTCCAGGCCACCGCAGCGATCTTCGTCGGCGGGCTCATCAAGTGGGTCTTCGATCTCAGGCTCAAGGCCAAGAAGGCCACCGCCGACGAGCGGCAGCGCGCTGAGAATCTCGGAGTCCTGATGTCGTCAGGGTTCATTGCCGGAGAATCACTCATGGCGGTCGTGCTCGCGCTGCTGGTGATCGGCGGCGACTTCGCACCTTGGCTGCTCAGCTTCCAGGTGCTCGCCGAAGGTGTCGAGCCGTCATTCCTGCTCAGCCTGATCGGCTATCCCGTCGTGCTCTTCCTGCTGGCGTGGTTCACGGTCAACAAGATGCGAGAAGGTGGTATCCCGGCGACGAAGGTCGACTGAGTACGGCAGCCGAAGCAAGGAGAGCCGCCTCCGTCCGCGGAGGCAGCTCTCGCATTCCTGATCGCTGGACCATCGAGGTAGATCGTGAGACGCCGCCGGCATGACGCCCTCGCTGCCGTGAACTTGCTGGAAGTCGTACCCGTGCGCGGTGCGGAATGGGAGGAGCAGTCAGACGGCCGTATCGTGATCCATCGCCCGCTGCCGAAGACGTCGGGGCTTCGCTATCTCGTCGATCGGCTCCTCTTCGAGATGTCCACCCGGCGCATCAGGCTTGATGTGTTTGGCAGCCATGCTTGGCGGCAGTTTGATGGAATGCAGTCGGTCGCCGAGATTGCGGGCGCCCTCCGGGCCGAGTTCGGAGGTGACGTCGAGCCTGCCGAGGAGCGGGTGTGCAAACTCGTGCAGATGCTGCACGGTCAGCTGCTCGTCGAATACCCCGGAATCGACGGGTAGGCTGACCGGCAGCGCTGGTTCGTCCCGCCGGCGAACAGTACCCGATTGCTCATTTCAGTGGCCAACGCCTCTCAGCAGCTCTCCAGCCGTTGGTTTCGCCTGAGCGCACAATTGCCTACACTCCCACCTGCTCTCCCACAGGCCGAATCTGCCGCGCAGCTTCCTCCTCCTGCTCCTCACGTAGATACCATCGGAAGAACAAGACCGATGCCGTACCGAAGATCAGCAGTCCGCCACCGATCTTCATCGTGAGACCGGCGATCTGTTGGTCCTGGACGGCCGACAAACCCGAGACGCGTGGCGCCAGCTCGTAGACCACGTACAGCGGGTAGTCGGCGAATGTCAGGAACGAAGCCGGGACGGTGGGGATGAACACGTTGGCAAGGAGGAAGAGGATGCGCCCCGGGTAGCCCAAGGGTCTCAATTCCGGGAGCGGACCGAGTACCTGCCACCAGAAGAGTAGACCTGCGGTAAGCCATGCCATGTCCACTGTGAACGAGCCGATCTGCGTTACCTTGACCGCATCGACGAACGACGGCATGTGGGTCGCGACCAACACGGTGTTGAAGATGACAAAGGCAATCAGGGGACGCGTCACGAGCCAGGCTGCTCGGGATACCCCTCGACGCCCGAGCATGGCACGCAGCATCGTTGGGTGCAGACCGAACAGCAGCAGCGGTGGGATCACCATCGTGAACAGCAGATACTGCAGGGTGTGCACGCTCACGAGGTAGCCAGCGCCGAGCGGGCCGAGTGGCCAATCCGCCGCGACCCAGAGCGTGAGCATACCCAGCAGGTAGCTCACGGCCCGTGGTCTGAGGTCTTCCGCGCTCACTCCGGTGCGCTTCACGCGCCGACGGCCGACGACGTAGCTCGCCAGGAGCAGCAGCAGGAGCAACCAGACGCCCGGATACGCCTGCCAGCTCCAGTTCCAGGGCGCACCTTGCGCCGAGCACCACCACGTCACGGATTCCGTCCGTTCTCGGAGTCCAGTCGCTCCACCACTTGAGAGTAGGTCAGCACCGGAGCTCGAACCGTCAGGGTGTCGGCACTCGCGAAGATCGCACTGAGCTCCACCGTATCGCCGACGGTGAGGGGTGCGGCGAGCTCTGTCAGCATTACGTGGTATCCGCCTGGCACCAACCGGATCTCTAGGCCAGGTGCGATGGGGAGGTGCTCGACGTGCCGCATAGACGTCCGCCCCTCGCGGACCACGATGGTGTGCAACTGCGCACGTCCCCCGAGGACGGAGAGCGCGAGCAACGTATCAGGACGATCTGCCGAATTCCGGATCGTGAAGTATGCCGCAGAGCTCTGCGACGTCGGTGAGGCCGTGGCGAAGGCCGCCACAATCTCGATACCGCCGTGTTCGGTATCTGCCGCCGGTTGCTCGGCGCACGTGACCGTCAGCCCCACGAGAACGACGAGCGGGAGCACCCGCGTCATGGGCGGTCCCAGTTCCCCGAGATCAGCAGGGGCAGGTCGCGCGCCCATTCCGACTGCCTGGTTCCTGCGGGGTAGATGACGTGGGCTGTGTCGTCAGCTGTAAACGCAACGACATAGGCAGCATGCCCCACGAGGTAGTCTGGACCATCGCCCTGTTTGACCGCTGGCGGCATCCTGACCGAGCGCTGAGCCGCCTCGAGCTGTTCGGGCGTACCCGTGAGTCCCACGAACGAGGGGTCGAACTGATCGAGCCACGTCCGCAGCCGCTCCGGCGTGTCGCGCCCGGGGTCGACCGTCGCCATCACGACGTCGACCTCCCGGGCGACGTCCGGGGTCACCTTGCGCAGCACAGCCGCGATGTGCGCCATATGCATCGGGCAGATGTCCGGGCAGCTGGTGTAGCCGAAGAACAGGAGCGTGAGCCGGCCGGATGTCTCCTCACGGAAGTCGTAGGGCTCGCCGCGCGTGGTGGTCAGCGTGAAATCTGGACGAGGAAGGGGAGAGGCCAACACGGTGCCAGCCAGATCGGTAGGCGACCGCACCGCACCGGGACGGCATGCGCCGCAGCTCGGTGCTCCGATCACTGCGAGAAGCACGATTGCCCTGAGTCGCCGCAACGGTGTTCGCGGGGTCATGTCACCGGGGAATTTAGCGCGGGACAGCTCTCTATGAGCACGCGATACGCACCGCCGACCGACACCTGCCCCATAGACGTGCCAGACGGCACAGACGGGCACGATCGTGTCAGTAGCTCGCCCAGTTGTCCATCCATCCTCCGGGCACCGGCGTGAGTCCGGCCAGCGAGGTGAAGGCGTTGCGCACGTAGCAGGAATTGTAAGTCACCTCGACATGAGTGCCGGTCTCGCCCCATCGCCCGGTGGACGGAGGTGACATGATCTGTTGCTCGATGCCGGTGACCATCACGCCTTGAACTCGCGTCGTATCCGCCTCGAACTCAACGAAGCCACCAACGATCACGGCGCCCCGCCAATCGAAGTACGATCCCTCGAAGCTGGCGTCGCCATCGACCACGAGCAGTCCCGTACCCGAGACATCCGTGAGAGTCGTGTTGTTCGGCAGCAAGTACGAGGCCCAGCTGGACGTGTTGACCAGGCTCGTGTAGTCGGGCACGAACGATCCGCCGATGACTGCAGCCCAATCGATCCCGATGAACGCCTCGCTGGCGAAGGTGCTGGCGCTTGGGCCCTCGAGGGTAGCCGGATCGATGTATGGGGGGACTGCATTGGACGTCGGGCCATTCGGGGTGCGGAGTCCCGGCACGGATGACATGACGCCGCACTGATCGTGTCCAATGAGGAGGTAGGTGCCACCGCAGCTTGAGCACGCGAAGTCGTTCACGGCCGTGAGCGCGCCAAGCACGTCCATGGTCGCTGACTGCCAGACTGCGAACTGAGCCACCAACCGTACCGCCTGCGGATCGGCCCCCTGGGTCGGCTTGATGACCCTGCCGCGAGATCGGACGATATAGAGCATACCGGCGGTCGTGTCCGCCGGCCGCCGCACCACCTGTGCCACGACGTCCGCGTAGCCGCCAGTGAGGTTGATCCGCAGCGAGTCCCCATCGGGCGGGCGGGTGCTCGAGGAGTCGTAGTGGCCCATATACCGTTCGAGGCCTGCCTGGGCGATGACGAGCGCCTCGACGATGTCGCCACTGCTCTGTGCGATGCGTCGGTCTGCCTGCACCTGCACCATGACGGCCGCCAGCATGATCGTGACCAGCGTGAGCACGAAGATCGTGAGCGGTAGGGCGAAGCCGGCAGTGGGGTCCGACCGCCGCGGCATCATTGGTACCAGTTCATGAATCGGATCTGCGTAATCAGCTCGAACTCGACGGGCTCGGAGGCGTCGCGTGGCGTCTCCTCGCTCTCGCCCACGATTCGAAGCTCGAGACCCTGCACCATCGTCAGGTCCGTCGGTGGCAGGGGCGACGCAACCATGGAGGCGTCGTCCAAGAAGCCGAAAGCCGATGCGGTATCGAGAGGAGCAACGAGCTCCTCGGCAGCCTGCATACCGGCTCGGCGCCAGAAGGCCGTGCGGCCGGGGATATCATTCGAGGCCGCAAACGTGTACGTGACGTCCTGGTAGAGGTACGCGAGGCTGCCCGGCGGCGGCTCGTTCGGGAAGCCACCGGGTATGCCTGAAACCTCAACGGTTCTTCCGCCGGGTACCACGCGAATGCTGTCGGCCTGGCAGGTCGCGGAGTCGCTCGAGGCTCCCACGGAGACGCTGTTGTCAATGGACCAGGTGCCATCAGTACGACGCCAGGCCAGGCCGCTCGGCACTGCTGACGCCGTGCTCAGCGAGTCACTCGGCATCAGCGAGAGAATCTCGTCGCCCGATGCGCGGCCGCACACAATGCCGAATGCGTAGGGGACCCGGACGGTCACGCTCTCCCGCGCGGCCGCGCGCAGGCCGCCGCGCCCCACCATGCGGAGCTCGACGGCCGACCAGTTCATCGCGGTCCGTGCGGTCCGCCGGGCGCTCAGCATTGCTTCCTGCCGTGCGACGAACCGCGAGTCGTTCACGAGCAGGCGGGTGAGGGCCGTACCGAGAATCCCCGCGACGACGACGGCCACGAGAAGCTCGACCAGCGTGAAGCCGGAGCGCGTCAATTGACGTTGAATGGTGAGAGGGAGCGTGGCCGACTCCGTTCCACGACTACGGTGTCGGGGGCGGCTGCTAGTGGCCCTGTCGGGCTGATGACCACGGTGATGCGCCTGCTCCGCGGTGTGGGGCTCTCCACGGATGTGCATCTGGTGTACACCATCTGTCCTACCGAGTCCGTCTGACAACCGATCATCCCGCCGATGCTGTCCCACGGGACCCCCCCTGCCCACGACGCGGCGCTGGTCACGGCTGCGCTGCGGTACCCGGCCGCGCCGGACTGTCGTGAGTGGCGGGCAAGCTGGAACATCAACCCGCCCAGCGCTATGAGCACACCGGAGAGGATGCCAAGGGCGAAAATCACCTCGACCAGCGAGACTCCGTGCTCGGAGCGGCGGTCAGGGGGTGACCACACGGATTTGTCCGGCGCGGCTGAGCCGCACCTCGCGGCTGTACCCGGTCGTAGCGGCGCGCACTGTCATGCTGGAGGTCGCGACGCCATTGGGAAAGACCTCGACCGTCGTCGTCGGACTCGCCGTCAAGGTTTCGAGGCCGTACTCCGTGGACGGTCCGACGAAGCGCTGGCGGTAGATCGTGCCCCCTCTGCTCCGAATCAGGATCAGCTTCAGCGACGGGTTGACGATGATCACGACGGGCTGCCGCTGTCGTGCGGCGAGCATCTGCGCGTACTGGATGTCGCCCGTGATTGCCGCCACGGCCTGCCGTGCCCGAGCGCGCTCGAGCGCCAGACCGGTGCGCCACACCACGAGCGACATGAGTACCGATGCCAGGACGATGACGATCGCCATCTCGACGATCGTGAAGCCTGTCCGCCCCATCGTGCAGCGGACGACCGTCCGTGGTACCGGGCCGTCGCATGGGCTGCCTGTCGTATCCACCATGTGCCTAATCTAGGCCGCTCAGCCAAAAGTCCAGGGTTCCAGGGGCCCTTACCCCCCGACCGTATCGGACGTCGTGGGCCAGGGACGATGATTTTCGTCACCAAGACGCCCGTCGTTGGCGCTCGGCCTGGGTAGCCAGGTGAGGACAGTCAGGAGGCGGTCATTCGATTCGTGAGGAGCCAGTCGAGCAGTCGATCTGGAAGGACGGCCGCGAGCAAAGCGCCGAGGCGCGCGTCTCTCCCGACGAGATAGCGCGTGCGGAGTCGGCGGCGACGCAGTGCACGCGCAATCACCCGTGCGACATCCGTGGGCGGTATGGCGTGGCGGGGTGGCTTTCCGGGTCGATCGAGCACTGCCTGCATGACTCCAGGATACAGTCGCCGATCCTCTTCCGGGATACGCACGGCAAGATCGCGGCCTCGTTGCCGGGCAGTGTCGAAGATGGGCGTGGCGACGGCTCCCGGCTGGACTACGGTGACACCGATTCCCCAAGGCCTGAGCTCGCGCCGCAGCGCATCGCTGATTGCCTCCAGCGCAAACTTCGTCGCCGAGTATCCTCCGATGAACGGCTGCGCGAGGCGTCCGTTGATCGAGCTCACGTTCACGATCCGGGCCACGTCCGCGCGGCGCAGCTCGGGCAGCAGCGCTCGGGTCAGGGCCATGACGCCGAACACGTTGACCTCGAACAGCTCTCGCAGCGCTTCGCTCGGCAACAGCTCGAGCGGGCACGGAGTGGAGATCGCAGAATTGTTCACGAGCCCGAGGAACCGGAATGGGCGCTCGGCCG
>JBDHDN010000120.1:0-9295 GCA_039591485.1 Gemmatimonadota bacterium | reverse complement strand
TGTCGGAGCGGTTCGGCCAGAACCTGCTGAAGGAGACCAACGCGTTCGAGCTGCATGTCACCGACCGTGAAGATCTCGGTGCCCTGCCCGCGAGCCTCGTCGCCGCGGCCTTCGATGAGGCACGGCGTCGCGGACACGAGGAGGGCTGGTCGTTCACGCTCCAGCGGCCAAGCATCAACCCGTTCCTCCAATACTCCCCCAACAGGGACATGCGGCGGCGGCTCTTCGTGGGCTACGCCATGCGGGGCGACAACGGCAACGAGCAGGACAACAACGCGATCCTCTCCCGCACCGCGGTTCTCAGGGTGGAGCGAGCCCGCCTGCTCGGATACGACACCCACGCCCATTACGTCCTGTCGGACGTCATGGCGGAGACCCCCGAGCGCGTGTACGAGCTGCTCGATCGCATCTGGAAGCCCGCCCTCGCCGCGGCGATCGCCGACCGCGACGCCATGGAGCAGCTGATGCACGCTGACGGAATCGCCGGTACGCTCGAGGGCTGGGACTGGCGCTACTACGCCGAGAAGGTCCGCCAAGCCCGCTATGACTTCGACGAGAACGCGCTCCGGCCGTATTTCGAGGTCACCGCCGTCCGCGACGCCGCCTTCGACCTCGCGAAGCGGCTGTTCGGGCTCACCTTCCGGCAGCTGGAGGACGTTCCGGTCTGGCATCCCGACCAGCAGGCGTTCGAGGTGAAGGACGCGGACGGCTCGCATCTCGGCGTGCTCTACATGGACTTTTTCGCCCGGGAGAGCAAGAGCGGTGGGGCCTGGATGAACGACTTGCGCGCCCAGTCCAGACTCGATAGGTCGGTGACACCGATCGTCACGACGAACTTCAACTTCCCCCCGCCGAGTGACGGTTCTCCTTCGCTCCTCGCGTTCTACGAGGCCGAAACACTGTTCCATGAATTCGGGCATGCCCTGCACGGTCTGTTGTCCGACGTGACGTACGAATCGCTGTCCGGCACGAACGTGCCACGGGACTTCGTCGAGTTCCCCTCCCAGATCATGGAGAACTGGCTCGGGGAGCGTGAGTTCCTGGAGACCTTCGCTCGGCACTACGAGACGGGGGAGGTCGTGCCGGCCGGCTTGCTGGAGAAGCTTGAAGCCGCCGGGAAGTTCGACCAGGGGTTCGCAACAGTCGAGTACCTCGCAGCGTCGTACCTCGACATGGCGTGGCACAACCTGACCGAACCACCCGAGCCGGACCCCGACGCGTTCGAGCAGGCGGAGATGGCGCGGATTGGCCTCATCGACCAGATCCTCCCGCGATACCGGAACACCTACTTCGCGCACATCTTCTCGGGCGGCTACTCGGCAGGCTACTACAGCTACATCTGGGCCGAAGTGCTCGATGCCGACGCATTCCAGGCATTCAAGGAGGCTGGTCTGTTCGACCGTACGACGGCGCAGGCACTGCGGGAGCAGGTGCTGTCGCAGGGGGGCACCCGACCCGGGATGGTGATGTACGAGGCGTTCCGCGGCCGGCCACCTGCAATCGAGCCCCTACTCGAGGCACGAGGACTCACGGACGATCGCTGACACCGGCGCTTCATCCATGACGACCACGGGGCGGATCCGGGAATCCGCCCCGCACGCCACGCGACCATGAGCGGCCGTCGCCCCCGTACCAGCGAGGACGCTTCTCGGCACTACCACGTCTACGTCGTGAAGCTCGACGGTGCCGTGCTCAATCACCGCCGGTTCCGGGAGGCGAACCCGAACCATCATCCCCTCAAGGCCTGCGTCTACGTGGGGATGACCGGCCTCACTCCAGAGGAGCGGTTCGCCCAGCACAAGCGTGGCTACAAGTCCGGGAAGTACGTCGGGCAATACGGCGAGAAGCTCCTGCCTCGTCTCTACAAGCGATACAATCCGATGTCGTTCGACGAGGCGGCGCGGCGCGAGACTCTCCTCGCCCGCCACCTCCGACGCCAGGGCTTCGCGGTGTGGCAGCACTGACCTCGTCCGGTCGCTCTGTTGGCATGCGTTCCGCTCCACCGTTCCCGCCTGCCATGTCTCTCTTCCCTCTGCCCTCTGCCCACGTTGCACGATCATCCGACCGTCATCAGATTGCTGAGTCCCACACCTCTCATCTACCCGCAACTGAGACCCGATCATGCGGTACGCAATCATCTCACTGTTGAGCGTCGCTTTCGTATCAACTGCGGTCGGTCAATCACCGCACATCCGGGACAATGCTCGGGTGCGGGAGGCGATCCATCTGCTCGAGGTCTGGGCCGATGCGCAGCGCGCCTACGACGGGATTCCGGGGATGTCCATGGCCGTGATCTACGACCAAGATGTTCTCTGGAGCCGAGGCTTCGGATTCGCCGACCCCGAGGCACAGATTCCTGCGACTCCTTCGACGATCTACTCCATCTGCTCCATCTCGAAGCTGTTCACGTCGGTGGGCGTCATGCAGCTGCGAGATGAGGGCGCTCTCAGACTCGACGATCCAGTCGGCGCGCACCTCGACTGGTTCGACATCGCCGACGCGTACCCCGATGCTCCGCCGGTCACGGTCGAGGGACTGCTGACGCACTCATCCGGACTGCCGCGCGAGTCCGATTTTCCGTACTGGTCACCGCCGGACTTCCCGTTCCCGACGCACGAGCAGGTCGTTTCCCGGCTCCCGGAGCAAGAGGAGCTGTACCCGGCCTTCGAGTACTTCCAGTACTCGAACCTCGGGCTGACGTTGGCCGGGGAGTTGATCGCCGCACGATCCGGACGGGGCTACGCGACGTACATCCACGAGGAACTCCTGAGCCCGCTCGCCATGTCGTCCACCACTACCGACATTCCGGTGGCGGAGCACGGGCATCGCATGGCGACAGGGCACACCGCTAAGCAGCGGGGCGGGGCACGCGAGCCGGTCGGAGTGTTTCAGGCACGCGGAATCGCGCCGGCCGCGGGATATGCGTCGACCGTCGAGGATCTTGGTCGATTCGCCTCATGGCAGTTCCGGGTTCTGCACCACGACGTCGACGAGATCCTGCGCCGCAATACGCTGCGTGAGATGTACCGCGTGCACTGGGTCGATCCCGACTGGGAGACCAAGTGGGGACTCGGCTTCGCCACCTGGCGGAGCGACGACAGGACCTACGTCGGGCACGGCGGCAGTTGCCCGGGCTACCGGTCGAGCTTCAGCCTGGACCCGAACAGGAAGCTCGCTGCTGTCCACATGGCAAACGCCAGCGGCGTCGATGCCGGATCGTTCACCACGATGGCCCACCGCATTCTCGGCCCTGCCATCAAGGCCGCCGCGGACACGGCGAGCACGGAGGAGCCGACCGATTCTGCACTGGAGATGTACACCGGGACCTATGACCTGTCCCCTTGGTGGGGCGAGAGCGAGGTGATTCTCTGGAAGGGCAAGCTCGCCGTCGTCCCACTTCCGGCCGACAATCCGCTCGAGGCCCTCACCAGGCTGGAGCAGAGCGGCGAGCACACCTTCCGTCGGATCCGCGACGACGACTCACTCGGTGAAGAGATCAGGTTCGATGTCGGCCCCGATGGCACGGTGCTCCGCATGTGGCAGCACAGCAACTTCCGGCCGAAGATACCGCAGCCGTGACGATTCCATCTTCGCTCACTCACCGTCGAATGTCAGAGGTACCCATGCGCGCACTGCAGCGATTCGCCCTCCTCTCGGCTGCTCTCGTGATAGCCGCGGCGCCTCACGTCCATGCACAGTCGGCTGGCGAGATCTTCGACCGCATGCTGGCCGAGCACGAACGGCGCACCGAGGGGATCGAGAACTACACCCTCGTCCAGGAGACGATGGGGTTCGAGACCGTCATGTACTTCGAGCGGGAAACCGTGAATGGGCGCTCGCTGCTGCGGCTCAAGCGAACGACCACGATGGGCGTGACGGTGGACGCGGAGGAGGACGATGCCGGTTTCAACGAGATCTACGAGGTTGCCCATCAACTAGCTGAGCACGCGACCTACGCCGGCCGCGAGGAGGTCGACGGACGCTCCGTCCACGTCTTGAGGATCGACGATCTCGCGGAGATCGACTTCGGCCACGGCGCGGTCGACGAGGATTCGGATTTCGTACCGGAGCGCGGCACCATCTACGTCGACACCGATCTGTTCATCCCCCGTCGCATGGAGTTCGAAGGTTCCATGACCACGAAGCAGGGGACGACGGATGTGACGAGCGTCGTGGATCTGCAGGACTACCGTGAGATCGAGGGCATGCTCGTGCCGTACCGTACGGTCGTGGAGATGCAGGGGCTCTCCGAGGCGATCGATCCCGAGATGCGGCAGCAATACGAGGAGATGAAGCGACAGCTCGCCGAGATGCCCGAGTCTCAGCGGGCCATGGCCGAGCAGATGATGAAGGGGCAGCTCGAGCAGATCGAGCAGATGATGCAGGGTGACGCAATGGTGATCGAGATGACGGTCACCGACGTGCGGGTCAACGCCGGCCCACCAAGCGAGTAGCACCGCCGATCGTGTCGTGAGGCAGATGCCGGTCGACCGGCGTCCGCCTCACTTCTTTTTCGGAATGGCGCGCCAGCCGGTGGGGTGAGGCAGCGGCCCGAGATACGTCGCCTGAGAGAACCGGTCCACCGTGAAAAACAACCGTTCGTCCTGCCCCGCCGCGGCTGTGACGACACGGCCAAGATCCCGACGGCGACAGGCGGTGAACAACAGGGTTCGCTCGCCTTCGGCACCATACCCGCCGAAGGTGGCGACGTCGTAGCCGAGCCCCCGGAGGCTGGCAGCGACTTGCTCGCCTTGCCCCCCCGTGATCATCCGCACCACCACTGTTCCGAGGGCAAGACGGCGCTCGAGCGCGATCCCCGCGGCGTACGCGATCGGGAGAAACAGGCTTCGGTCGAGCTGTGCGATCACCTGAGAGACGGCGATCACCCACACGAGCACCTCGAAGAACCCGATGGCAACGGACACGGGCACGCGGCCGTGCACCACCGTGATGGTGCGAAGCGTGCCGAGAGACACGTCGACGATACGAAACAAGAAGATGGCGAGAGCGAGCAGCCACACGGGTGCGGCGTCAAACAACGGCATGAGAGGACCTCGCCGAACATGAGCTAGTATCGGAAAGGAAAGGCGAACCCATGCAATTTGTGCCCTGTGCCCTCGCGCACGCGACAGAGAGAGCCCAGAATTACACGTGGGCCCACGACGCCGGCGACGGAGCGCTCCACCAGTGCGTTCGTATGAGCACAGAGTCGCCTGCACAAGACACGCAGCACCCCGGGGGATCGTATGGACGTTTCGCAGCCCGTCGCCGTGATTGGGGCCGGTCTTGCCGGTCTCACGGCCGCCCGGATGCTGACGGGGGCCGGCCAGCGCGTCTCGGTATTCGAAGCAAGCGACCACGTTGGCGGACGAGTGGCGACGGACCGGGTCGGCGGCTACCTGCTCGACCGCGGTTTTCAGGTCTTTCTCACGGCCTATCCGGAAGCGCGGCGCCTCCTCGACTACGGAGTCCTGGATCTGCAGCCGTTCTACTCCGGGAGCTTTGTGCGCTTCGGCGCTGAGGTCCACCGGATTGCCGACCCGTGGCGCCACCCGAGTTCCGGCGTGCGCTCCCTCTTTACTCCCGTGTTCACGATCTCCGACGGTCCGCGCCTTGCCGCGATTCGCCTGTCGGCGGTTCGCCGTGACCCCGATCCCACGACGTGGGACGACACGGCAACGGCGGGGGCCTATCTCGCCGAGCGCGCGTCGTCCCACGCCTTGGAGCGTTTCCTCCGGCCCTTCTTCGGCGGCGTGTTTCTCGACCCGGACCTCGATGTGCCGCGGAGCTACTTCGAGTTCATCTTCGCGATGTTTGCCCAAGGAGATGCGACGTTGCCGCGGCGGGGAATGCAGGCGATTCCTGCACACCTCGCGGACGGGCTCCCGCTTGGATCGGTCCGACTGGCGACACGCGTCGAAGCCGTCACGGCCGATGGTATCGTGCTCGATTCGGGGGAGCGGATACCCGCCCGGCACGTCGTTATCGCCGCCGACGCGCCGTCGGCTGCTACGATCCTGGGCGCACAGCAGGATGCCATTGCCTGGTGCGGCTGTGTCACCCTCTACTACGGTGCCGAGCGAGCACCCTTCAACCAGCCGCTTCTGATGCTGAACGGCAACGGGCCAGGCGACGGGCCCGTCAACCACGTGTGCGTGCCGAGCGCTGTCGTACCCGAATATGCACCATCGGATCGGGCGCTCATCTCCGCGACGGTCGTTGGAATGCCGGACGAGGACGATGCCGCACTCGAGCAACGGGTACGCGTACAACTCCAGACCTGGTTCGGACCGGCGGTACCTGAGTGGACGCACCTCCGTTCCTATCGGTTGCCGCAGAGTCTCCCCCGCATGCGGACACCCGTCCGCGTCCCTTCGCCACGATCGATCGGCGACTGCACGGTGTGGACCGCTGGGGACTATACGGACACACCATCCATCAACGGTGCGATGCACTCGGGACGTCTTGCGGCGGAGAGCGTGCTGGAAGCGATCGCGAGCGGGGGATAGGGCGAATGGGCGCGAAACGACGTGGCTCGGCGGTACTCCCGCGACGTCCTCAGATCGGTGTTGCGTGTCTCGTCACGCGCGACGGCAAGTACCTGCTGCTTCGAAGGCGCGGATCGCATGGCCACGGATCCTGGTGTCCGCCCGGAGGACATCTCGACTGGGGCGAGAACGTCGAGACGTGCGCAGCGCGCGAGGTTCGCGAAGAGACCGGGCTGACGGTGCGGGACATCCGCTTCCTCGGGATCACGAACGATGTCTTCGAGACCGAGGATCGGCACTACGTTACCCTGTGGACGACAGCCGAGGCTCCGGAGGGAGAGCCGTCCGTGGCTGCGCCGCATGAGATGGACGAGATCGGCTGGTTTGCGCCCGACGACCTCCCGGCCCCCTTGTTCCTCAGCCTGCGCAATCTCCTCGGCGGGGATCTGCAAGGCGGATCGGGGATTCGGCTGCCCACGTGACCGCCACCGGCATCCAGCGCCTCGTCTGGCCAGCGCTCCGGCTCAAGATTCGCCCTGGAACTCCACGTCGAGCTCCCCACCCGCTCCGAGCACGGCGCGAACATGCTCGAACGTCGTCTCGTCGGCGCGTCGTCGCTCGCGAGGCCGTTTCGCTTCCGACGCCAGCGGGAGTCGCATCCGGGGCAGGTCCTGCAGCACGTCGCGGTTCCGCGCGAGGAACGCCCAGTAGAGGGCGGTGATCGGACAGGTCGACGCGGGATCGAAGCGGCACCCGCGGCAGTAGTCACTCATCCGGCTGATGTACGCCGCTCCCGACACATACGGCTTCGTCGTCGCCAGGGGACCTGTAGCGAATGTCCCCATCGCCAGCACGTTCGGCTCCACGACCCAGTCGTACGCATCGACGTACGCCGCCCAGAACCAGTCGGTCAGCTCCCGCGGCTCGATGGCGAGCAGGGTCGCAATGTTTGCGAGCACCATCAACCGAGTGATGTGATGACCATACCCGTGCTGCCAAACGTCGCGCACCACCGTATCCAGACACGCCAGCCCCGATGGTTCGCCCCAGAACGCCGCCGGCAGCGGCTCGTGCGCACCGAGCGCGGATGGGGCTGCACCCCCATCGAAGCCCTCAGGCGACGGTCCTGCCTGCCACGCCATGCCCGACCAGCGACTCCAGCCGCCATCACCGGGCGCAGGGCGAACAGGGATACCGGCCGGTACCGCACGGAATCCGTCGGACACCTCGTGCACGTGCCGGATGAACTCGCGCCAGCCAAGCACTTGGCGGACGAACCCCTCCTTGCTCGGGAGCGGGATGTCGAGTGCCACCGTCTCACGCACGACACGCGCCGGCGTCAGACGATGCAGGTTCACGAGCGGCGAGAGGAGCGTGTGAAACACCGTGCGGGATCGGACGGACATTGCATCCTCGTACGGCCCGAACAGCGGCAGAGCCTCGTCCGTGGCCCATGACCAGGCACGCTCGGCATCGTCGCGGGTTGCGGCGACCGTCGCCATGTCGAGTCGGCCCGGATGCCGAGCGAAGTCCCGTTCGATCAGTTCCCCCACCTCCGTCTTGACTGGATCCGCGGGATAGTGAGGCGGCTCGGGAGCCGGCGGCTCACCCAACCACGGCTTGCGGTTCTCGCTGTCGAAGCTGAACCTGCCACCAAGCGGCTTCCGCCCCTCCATCAGGAGGCCCGACCCCCGACGCACATGTCGGTAGAAGGCATCCATCTTCCACGTCGGACCATCACCCTGGCTTTCCTCGAACTGCTCAGCGGTCGTGAGCCACCCCTCGTGTGGAAGCACATCCAGTGTCCCTGCACTCGCCAGTGGCTCAAGGTCGAGACGCAGCTCGCGCTCTGCCGGGCGCATCACCCGGAGCGGACCCAATTCCCGCATGAGCGGCTCGAGTGCCTCGCGGTAGGGCCCGTCTGTCCGCACGTGGCGCACCGCTACCCCGCGCGCCGCTTGCTCCAGTGCGAAGTGACGCATGTTGGCGAGGACCCAAGCCAACTTCTGTTTGTGATATGGCCGGCGACGCGCCTTCCACAGGCTCTCGACGAGCACGATCCCGAGCTCGGCCGGATCTTCCCGGGATAGAGGGCCGATCTGGTCGGTCAGCTGATCGTACGGCACGAAAAGCCACCGTCTGCCAGCCGGATCCGTCTGCCGGCGACTGAGTTCCGTCGTGAAGGCACGCATAATACGCGACGGTAGCAACCCGTCGATTGCCTGTCAAGATTTTGTCAAGATTGAAAGTTGACAGACTGCACCAGAAGTTGGACATTAGATGAACTATGAACGGGGAACGCACTCAGATGGCGCGGAATCGGGCCAAGCGTCTCGTGCTGCTAACTGGTGCTAGCGGGTACGTCGGAGGGCGTCTGCTCCGAGCACTGGAGGCACGCGGCGAGGCGGTCCGCTGTATTGCGAGGCGGCCCGAGTACCTGATCCCTCGTGCGTCTGCCGGCACCGATGTGGTGAAGGGCGACGTACTCGACCGGCATTCGCTCGCGCCAGCCCTGCGAGGCGTGGATACCGCCTACTACATGGTGCACTCGATGGGCTCGACCGGCGACTTCGAGGAACAGGACCGTACCGGTGCCGAGAACTTTGCGGCAGTGGCGGCATCGGTCGGTGTACGCCGCATCATCTACCTCGGGGGACTGGGGCACGGGGAGGACCTGTCCCCGCACCTTCGGAGCCGGCAGGAGGTTGGGCGGATCCTCCGCGAATCCGGCGTGCCGACAGTCGAGTTCCGCGCCTCGATCGTCATCGGCTCGGGCAGCCTCTCGTTCGAGATGGTTCGCACGCTCG
>JBDHDN010000119.1:0-9302 GCA_039591485.1 Gemmatimonadota bacterium | reverse complement strand
CACCGAGCGCAGATACTCGCGGTCAACGTGCGTGTAGAGTTGGGTGGTGCTGAGATCCGCGTGGCCCAGCATTTCCTGCACCGCGCGCAGGTCGGCACCGCCCTCCAGAAGATGCGTGGCGAAGGTGTGGCGCAACGTGTGGGGCGTGACGCGCTTGGTGATGCCGGCACGATCGGCGCTCTGCTTCACGATGGCCCACACACCAACCCTGGACAACGGTTGTCCGCGTGCGTTGAGGAAGAGCTTCCCGGCGCTCCGTCCCCGCTCCAGCCGCGGTCGGATCTCCCGGGCGTAGATGGCGACGGCACCGAGCGCACGGCGCCCGACGGGGACCAGGCGCTCCTTTGCCCCCTTCCCCAGGACCCGTACCAGACCCTCGTCATGCCACACGTCCCCCGGCAGGAGATTGACGAGCTCCGATACGCGCACCCCGGCACCGTAGAGGACCTCGAGCAACGCACGGTCCCGCCACGCGAGTGCGCTCTCCATCTGCGGAGCCTCGAGCAGTGCCTCGACCTCTCGATGGGTCAGCACCTCGGGAAGACGCCGCCACGTCTTGGGGAGATCGAGCCGTTCACTGGGATCCCGGCTGGCATGGCCCTCGGCCACCAGGAACCGATAATAGGTCCTGAGAGACGAGATCTGCCGGCGGATACTGGTCGGGGCCAACCCCAGATCTTTCAGGTGGTAGATGAAGTCACGGATCACGTCGGGGGAGACCGACGCGGGCACCCGGGTGCCGCGCGAGCATGCATAGGCGGCCAATCGCAGCACGTCGCGCCCGTACGCCGCAACCGTATGCGGACTGTTCCCCGACTCGACGGCGAGAAAGTCCCTGAACCCCTCGAGCCACCAGTCACGGGCGCGATCGTCAGGAAGGGGATCGACCATGGCGACCCGGACTCCGCCCTACCGCCCGTGCTCGGGCGCGTCCCCTGCGCGAGGGTGCCGATGCCGGCGCCACAGGAGGATCACGACCGCGATGGCGATGAGCCCCAGAGCCAGCACTGCCCAGTTCAGCTGCGATACGAGGCGCACGACGTCTTCAATCTGCCCCGCGGTAGCTGCCACCAGCACCGTGAGGCTGCCGTACCAGATGGCGGATGCGGCCGCCAACGGTATGATGGTCCTCGGCGCGCTCAGGTTGGCGATGCCGGCAAACGGTGGCACCACCGCACGCGCGGCCGGAATGAAGCGACTGAAGAAGATGCCCCAGGAGCCGTACCCCTCGTACAGACGCTCAATGGTCTCAAGATGTCTGGGACGGAGGAGGCGTCGGCCGAGGTGGCCCGTGAAGAACGAGCGGCCAAGCGTGCGGCCCGCCACGTAGACTGCCGTTGCGGACGTCACATTGGCAACCCAAGTCACCATGAAGACCATGGTTGCCAGGACGGTGCCGTGCCCGGAGAGGAAAGCGCCGAGGCCTACGGCGACATCAGCCGGGACGGGAGGAAAGACATTCTCGACGGCTGCGAGCCCACCCACCGTGGCGTACACGGCCCAACCGGGCAGTGTGAGGAGGCGGTCCAGGACAGTGTCAAACAGCTCACGCACCTCCCAACGACGCCACCGCGAAGACCTGCACCCCTTCGCCGCGACCGACCGCATCCATCTTTTCGTTTGTCTTGGCTTTGACCGATACCGCGCTTGTTGGGACGCCGAGCGCCGCCGCGAGGCTGTGCCGCATCGCGTCGACATAAGGACGGAGCTTCGGGAATTCCAGCAGCACCGTGACATCCACATTGACGATCGAGTAACTCGCGGCCGTGAGGCGCCGTCTGACGTCCTGCAACAGCTTCAGTGAGTCCGCCCCACGCCAACGGTCGTCGGTGTCCGGAAAGTGGGTGCCAATGTCGCCCATCGCCGCTGCACCCAGCAACGCATCGATCACCGCGTGACAGACCGCGTCGCCGTCCGAGTGCCCCATCAAGCCCTGGGGATGGTCGATCGCCACGCCACCGAGCACTAGCGGCCGGCCCTCCACAAAGACGTGCGAATCGTAGCCGATTCCGAACCGCTGGCGCATGCCGTCAGGAACGGATGATCCGCAACGCGAGCAGTGCCGCGTTCTTCGCGTTGCCGATCCCCACAGTGCCGACCGGGCAACCGGGCGGAAGCTGCGCGATCGCGTAGAGGGCATCAACCCCACGCAGGGGGCCGACGTCGAGCGGCAGTCCGATGACCGGCAAGTCGGTCAGCGCGGCGACAGCACCCGGCAGCGCGGCGGCGAGGCCAGCACCCGCGATCACGACCTTGTAGCCCCGCTCTCTGGCTTCCCGGGCCAGTTCCGCAGTGCGGTCCGGATTCCGATGAGCGGAGGAGACGACGAAGTCGTACCCGATGCCGGCCTCGTCCAGCACCGCGAACGCGCCGGTCACGCGATCGCGGTCACTCTCCGAGCCGACGACGATCAGGACTTCCTTGGATGCCATGGGGCTCTCCTGCTTGTTTCACTGTGCGGCGGTCTTCCCCGGAATCGGGTGCTGTATCGCCCGACTCGCTCCGTGCAGCCCCGGCTCGATCCCTCGAGTGCGGCCGCACTCGCGCTCAGTTCGGATACCGTCGCAGGGCCAGCGTAACGTTGTGCCCTCCGAATCCGAAGGAGTTCGTCAGCGCCACTTCGACAGTGCGGGCGACGCTTCGTGTCGGGGCGTAGTCGAGGTCGCACGCCGGATCCGGGTCATCGAGATTGATCGTCGGCGGGATCAGACCCTGCTCCATGACGAGGAGCGTGATGGACGCTTCGAGTGCTCCGGCCGCGCCAAGCAAGTGGCCAGTCATCGACTTGGTGGATCCGACGATCAACTGATATGCGTGCTCTCCGAAGACGTCCTTCACGGCCTTCGTCTCGGCGATATCGCCGTGGGGGGTGGCCGTACCGTGGGCATTGATGTAGCCCACCGATGTCGGCTCGATACCGGCGCCGCGCATGCACTCGAGCATGGCCCGCTTGGCTCCCTCTCCCCCCGGTGCGGGCTGCGTCATGTGGTGCGCGTCGGCACTCATGCCGTAGCCGACGACCTCACCGTAGATGCGTACCCCGCGGTCCAGTGCCTGCTCCAGCGTCTCGAGAACGAGCACGCCAGCCCCGTCTCCCATGACGAAGCCGTCCCGCCCTCGATCGAACGGACGCGACGCGCGCTCGGGATCGTCGTTGCGCGTCGAGAGAGCCTTCATGTTCGCGAAACCGGCAATCGCCAGCGGGGTGATCGCCGCTTCCGCCCCCCCGGCGACCATGACGTCGGCCTCGCCCGTTTGCACCAGGCGGAATGCTTCGCCGAGCGCATGCGCAGAGGACGCACACGCCGAGACGGTGCAGTAGTTCGGACCTCGCGCATTCCACCGAATCGAGACCAACCCCGAGGCGATGTCCGGGATGAACATGGGGACGAAGAAGGGTGAGACCCGGCCCGGCCCGCGTTCGAGATACAGCTTACACTGGTCCTCGAAGGTCGAAATACCTCCGATACCGCTGCCGATGATGACACCGGTGCGCTCCGGATGCGGGAACGACTCCCGGTAGCCCGCATCGGCAATCGCCATCGACGCGGCAGCGAGCGCGTAGTGGGCATACCGGTCCGCGCGCTTCACCTCCTTCCGATCCATGTACTCCAGAGGATCGAAGCCCTTGACTTGACAGGCAAAGCGAACGTCGAGCGCCGATGCATCGAACCGATCGATCGGTCCGGCGCCGGAGACCCCGTCAACGAGATTGCTCCAGGTCTCGGACGTCGTCCGCCCCAGGGGCGACATGAGCCCGAGACCTGTCACGACGACGCGGCGTTTCAAGCGGTCAGGCCCCCATCTTCTCGTGCAGGTACTTCAGCGCATCACCGACGGTGCGGAGCTTCTCAGCCTCCTCGTCGGGGATGTCGATGTCGAACTCCTTCTCGAAGGCCATGACCAGCTCGACGGTGTCCAAGCTGTCGGCGCCGAGGTCCTCCATGAAGCTCGCCGTCGCGGTGAGTTTGTCGCGCTCGACTCCGAGCTCCTCGACGATGATGTCTTTGACCTTTTCTTCCAGCTGATTCATGTCGGGCATCGTGTGACCCTCGTGCGTAGGAACGGTGGATTACATGACCATGCCGCCATCGACCACGATCACTTGGCCCGTAATGTAGTCGGCGAGGTCGGAAGCAAGGAAGAGCGCAGCCTTGGCCACATCCTCGGGGGAGCCCAGTCGGGCCAGGGGGATCTGCCGCATGAGCTCGTCCCGGACGGTGTCGGAGAGCGCTTTGGTCATCTCGGTGTCGATGAAGCCCGGAGCGATCGCGTTCACGAGCACGTTACGCGATGCCAGCTCGCGCGCCATCGTCTTCGTGAAGCCGATCACGCCGGCTTTCGAGGCCGAGTAGTTGGCCTGGCCGGCGTTACCGCGGATCCCCACCACACTGGCGATGTTGATGATCCGTCCCCAGCGGCGCTTCATCATGCCGCGGGAGAGCAGCTTCGTGGCATTGAAGGTGCCTTTGAGGTTGACCCGCAGCACCAGATCCCAATCGTCCTCGGTCATCCGCATGAGCAAGCCGTCACGCGTGATGCCCGCGTTGTTCACGAGGATATCGATCGGTCCGACGTCGGCCTCGGCGGCGCTTACCGCGGCCTCCAGGGAGGCCGAGTCGGACACGTCGCTCTCGATTCCCAGCGCGCGTCCGCCTCCCGTCAGTCTCGCGGCGGCATCGGAGGCACCCTGCAGATCGCCCACGACCACGTGAGCACCCGCCCCGTACAAGCGCTCCGCGATCGCGAACCCGATGCCGCGGGCGCCGCCGGTGATCAAGACGACCCTGTCGGAGAGATCGATCGTCATCCGTGTTGCTCCAAGAAGCTGGTGAGCTGCTCGACCGTCCCCAGCGAGACAGCGGTGGTTTGCTTCACGATCCTCCGCAACAGTCCGCTCAGGACGCTCCCCGGGCCGACTTCCACGAACGTGGTGCCGGGCGGAGCGTCTGCCGCTGCGCGTTGCATCGACTCCACCCAGCGGACCGGTGCGGTCAACTGTGCACCCAACTGCCGCTTCGCTGCGGCTGCATCGTCGATCGGCTTCCCAGTGGCGTTGGCGATGACCGGGAATGCCGGATCACCGAACCTGACCGCGGCCAACTCCCGCTCGAGCCCACGTGCCGCAGGTGCCATGAGCGGTGAATGGAACGCGCCGCTCACGTTGAGCGGCACGACGCGTCTCGCGCCCGCCTCACGCAGGACCTGCCCCGCTCGCTCGACCGCGCCCGGATCACCGGAGATGACCGTTTGGTCCGGCGCGTTGAGGTTGGCCGCGACCGCCACGAGCCCGTCTTGCGACGCCTCTGCGCACAACGCGATGACCCGCTCGGATTCGAGGCCGATCACGGCCGCCATTGTGCCCGGTCGCTGCTGACCGGCCTCGAGCATGAGCTCGCCACGCCGGCGCACCAGCTGCACGGCATCGGCTAGGCCGAGCGCACCGGCCGCCGCATACGCCGAGTACTCGCCTAGCGAGTGCCCGGCACCCGCCACCGGCTCCACCACCTCACGCGCCACGGCGTAGACAGCGAGGGAGTGCACGAGGATCGCCGGCTGCGCATTGTGCGTCAGTGTGAGCTCCGCGTCGGGACCCTCCCACATGAGCCGGGAAAGGGATACCCCTAGCGCGTCATCGGCCGCCGCGAAGACGTCTCGTGCGGCCGGAAAGGCCGCCGCGAGGTCCTTGCCCATCCCAACCTTCTGTGCGCCCTGCCCTGGGCATAGCAGGACCGCCGTCACCACCGCAGTGCCACGCTCGCCCAGGTGAATCCGCCTCCGAACGCGACCAGCAGGACGATGTCGCCGCTGCGGATCCGACCACTCCGCACGCACTCGTCCAGCGCGATCGGGATCGAGGCGGCCGACGTGTTGCCGTAGCGATCGACGTTCACGTAGACCTTGTCCATCGGAATACCGGCATGTTTGGCAGTCGCCTCGATGATCCGGATGTTGGCCTGGTGCGGGATGAGAAGATCGATCTCCTCGCCAGCAAGGCCTGCGCGCTTCAGCGCCTGGTCGCACGCGTCCGCCATCGAGAGCACCGCCGATTTGAACACCTCACGGCCGGCCATCTTGATGAAGAACCCACCGCGCTCGATCACCTCCTGGCTCGGCGGATCGCTCGCACCGAAGCCAGACCGGAACAGCAAATGGCCGAGTCGACCATCGGTCTTGAGGTAGCTCGAGAGAATGCCACTGCCATCGGACGCGGGCTGCACCAGTGTCGCACCCGCGCCATCGCCGAACAGTATGCAGGTGGTGCGGTCCGTATAGTCGGTGACCCGAGACAAGCGCTCGACGCCAACCACGAGGATATTCCGCGCTTGCTGCGAGGCGATCATCCCCTCAGCCACCGCGAGACTGTAGAGAAAGCCGCTGCACGCGGCGGAAACGTCATATGCCGCCGCTTGGGTCGCCCCCAGCAACGCCTGGATATCACATGCCTGGGACGGGAGTAGGCGGTCGGCGGTCGCCGTTCCCACCACGATCATATCGATATCCTCGACCGAGCAGCCTGCGGCGTCGAGCACCGCGTCGCAGGCGTGTCGAGCCATGAAGGCACCGGTCTCGTGGGGCTCGGCGATCCGCCGTTCCCGTATACCCGAGCGCTCGCGGATCCACTCGTCCGATGTCTCGACGATCCGTTCGAGCTCGGCGTTGGTGAGGATGCGCTCCGGCGCGTACCGGCCGGTCCCGAGCAGCCGTGCGAAGGGACGTTTCACGCGACGACCTCGTCTCCCGCCAACTCGGCGGCGATGTGCTGACTCAGCCGGCTCTGGACCGACTGGATCGCGACACCGATGGCGTTCTTGATTGCCCGCGGTGGCGAGCTGCCGTGGCAAATGATGGCGACACCGCGTACGCCTAGCAGCGGTGCCCCGCCGTATTCGGAGTAGTCGAGGATCTTGAAGATGCGGCGCATACCGTGCCCCTGGAGAAGCTCCGGCTCCACTTCCCGCTCCAGCAGGTCCCGGAACAGATGGGCAACCGTCTCGTAGAACTTGAGCACGACGTTGCCGACGAACCCGTCGCAGACGACCACGTCGCACGAGCCATTGAGGATGTCGCGACCCTCGACGTTCCCGATGTATCTGATGCCAGATTCGGCCTTCAGCAGCTCATGCGTCGCCCGGACGGCCTCGTTACCCTTCTCGTCCTCTTCGCCGATGTTCAGCAGACCGACGCCCGGATCCGGGCGGCCAAGCACGTCCCGCGCATAGACCGCACCAATGTGCGCGAAGCCGCGAAGTTCCCGGGCAGAGCAGTCCACGTTGGCGCCGGCGTCCAGCACGAGTGTCGGCGTTGCCCTCGTTGGGAACAGGGCGCCGATGGCCGGGCGATCCACTCCCTGGTGGAGTCCAAGCAGCAGCGTGCTCGCTGCCATGACCGCCCCCGTATTGCCCGCCGAAATGAACGCATCCGATTCCCCGGACTTCTGCAGCTCGATTCCGACGCGCACCGACGAGTGCCGCTTCGACCGAACGGCCTGCAGTGGCTTCTCCCCCATCGCAATCGCGTCTGCGGCGTGCACGATCGAAATCCGCCCCGGTGGCACATCATGCTGGGCAAGCTCCGCCTCGATCTCGGCCTGTCGACCGACGAGCTGAACCTCGAACGTGGGCGGGTACTCGCCGAGTGCATCGACGGCGCCCGAAACCGGCGCCGTTGGTGCGAGATCTCCGCCCATCGCGTCGAGCGCGATCCGGATCACGCCTATTCTTCCTCGACCTCGATCCGCTGGGTCCCGCCGTAGTAGCCGCAGGTACTGCACACGTGATGGGGCCGGCGCGGGTCACCGCATCGGGGGCAGGGCTGTAAGGCGGGCACGGCGGCTTTGTGGTGCGTGCGGCGTTTGCGCTTTCGCGCCTTCGACGTTCGTCTCTTCGGAACGGCCATGCTGAGTTCTACCTCTCGTCCTCGGACTCACGCTCCTGGAGCGCCCGGAGCGCCGCCCATCGGGGGTCGGGCACGGGCTTGCAGTCGCATGGTCCCTCGTTCAGATCACTGCCACACTGCGCGCAGAGGCCCCTGCAGTCCTCCCGGCACAGGAGGAACGCCGGCGCGGCCAGGACGAGCTCCTCACGCACCATCGGTCCCAGATCCAGCTCGTCGGAGCCAGTGGGAATCAGATAGACCGATGGATCGTCAACCGCCTCCTCAGCGAACATCACGTGTACGTCCGACTCGACCGCGAGAGAACGCCGCACCAGGCACCGGCGACAACTGCCGGCCACCCGGGATTGCAGCGTGCCCTGCCAGTAGTACCGCCCTGGACCGCTCTCCGTGAGCCGCCCCCGTACGTGGACGGGGCTGTCGAGCGCGATGTCGAGGTCCTCGAACAGCGGAGCGTCCGGGGGCACCGCAACGTCCGTGACGATCGGTCCGTCGGCCAGCGCGCGAAGGTCAACGCGCACCATAACCGCTAAATGTATCTCTCAATGGAACTTGCGTCAACGAATAACATCGCGCCAGAGACCCGCGAGTTCCCCTTCGGGGAAGAAGAACCCCACTTCCCGACGGGCATTCTCCGGCGAGTCCGACGCGTGGATGGCGTTCCGCTCCTTCGACTCGGCGTACAACTGCCGGATCGTCCCGGCCGCTGCCTCCGCCGGGTCGGTCGCTCCGATCACCGAGCGCAGATGGCTCACGGCGTCCGTCCGCTCGAGCACGAGCGCCAGGCACGGGCCCGACGTCATGAACTCCACGAGCGATCGGTAGAACGGTCGGTCGCGGTGCACCTCGTAAAAAGCCTCGGCCTCCGACCGGCCCAGGCGGAGGAGCCGCGCACCCCTGATCACGAATCCCTCCCCCTCCACGTGTGCCAGAATCCTGCCCGCGACCCCAGCGGCCACGGCGTCCGGCTTGATGATACCAAGCGTCAGCATGGGAAAATGAAGATCTCCATCGATTCGAGGTCTCGCCGGCCAGCGGATCAGCGTCCGAACAACCGGCGCACAATGTCCCCTCGCGTGAGGAAACCCACCAACTGACCTTCACGGACGACCGGCAACTGCTCGACGTCACGTGTGACCATCATGCTGGCGACCTCCGCGAGGCTCTGTTCCTCCGACACGCAGAGCACGCTCCGATCCATCACATCACGTACCGGTAGTGCATGGGGATCCCCGCTCACCCCCCGTCCAAGGCCGCTACGGAACTCCCCGGTGCTTTCGCGCTTCACGTAAGCCGGGAGAAGATACTTCAGAAGCTCATGATGCGTCACGAGCCCCAGCACCTCGGACTCATCGGACACCACCGGGAGCGCGTCGACGTGGTGCTCCACCATCACCTGCGACGCC